>CAYNQP010000113.1:0-9377 GCA_964399325.1 uncultured Pirellulales bacterium | reverse complement strand
GCCAGATCCTTCACGGCGCTACGCTGCGTTCAGGAGGACAAAACGCGCGAGTATGATTCCAAATCCGTATTATGGCTCGATCCCGAAGACAGCCACGTACGATGGGCAGATTCTGCCCGCGCGGGTTCTTGTATCGGCATCAGCGACACCTTGTCACGCGCGTTATGCCGTGACATGGCCGATCAGGATTTTGAGGCCGATGGCGATGAGGATGAGGCCGCCGAGGATTTCGATCTTGCTCTCGAAGAAATGGCCGAAGCGTTTGCCGATGGAGATCCCCACGTAGGACAGGGCAAACGTGATGAGGCCGATGATCGTAACGGCCACGACGATGGAAGTCGCCAGGAGCGAAAGCGTGAAGCCGACCGCCAGGGCGTCGATACTGGTGGCGACGGACAACGTCAGCAGGATAAGGAGGTTGGACGGATCCAGCTTCTTCTCGGCCGCCTCGATCTTGAAGGCCTCGTAGATCATCTTGCCGCCGACGAACGCCAGCAGGCCGAAGGCAATCCAATGGTCGTAGGGGCTGATGTGCGCCCTCAGACCCAGTCCCGCCAGGGAGCCAATGACGGGCATCATCGCCTGAAAGCCGCCGAAGAACAACGCCATGCGCAGGGCGTGCTTGATGTGCAGCTCCCGGTAGACGCTGCCCGTGACGATGGAGACCGCGAAGGCGTCCATTGCCAGTCCGACCGCGATGAGCACGATTGTTGCCAGTTCCATGTAGTTCCGTTCGCCAACGCTGCCGTGGTTCGCTATGGGGCCGGTACGATGTCGAACACCGTGATTTCCGGCCGGGCCAGGAACCTCGCCTGCGGCGCAGGACGCGGTTCGAGACCGAGACCTCGATTGACGTAGAGCACTGTCTTGCCGACATGATACAAGCCGGACTCGTATTTCTTGCCGAATTTCGAGAACGTGATCAAGGCCCCGTAGAAAGGCAAGGCCACCTGCCCGCCGTGCGTGTGGCCGCAGAGATAGAGATCGACCGGGAGATTCTTGACGACCTCGATCAGGTCGGGTTTGTGGAACAGGAACACGTTGAAACGCTCCGGCGGAAGGTCCTGGAGCAGGTCCCAGCACGCCGCGGAGCGGTCGAGGCTCAGACCGGAGATGTTGATGCTGTCGCCGCCCTTGGTCAGGGTGACAGTCTCTTGCTCCAGGAGATGCACGCTAGTCCCCCCAAACAGGTCGAGGACGGACCCGTACTTGCCCTCGAAGTTGCCCGTGACAGCGAATATTCCGAGCGGCGCTTCGAGCTGGCTGAGCGTCTTCTTCAGAAGAGGCACGGCCGAGGCATGGTTCAGATAGTCGCCGGTCGCCACGATGACGTCGGGCTTGAGCTGATCGATGATCTGAACGGTCTTTTCCTCGTTGCGCGGGGCGGTATCACAGTGAATATCTGAAATCTGGACGATGCGGAAGGAAGATTCCTTGAGCTTCGCCGTGCGGAGGGTCACGATGTTCGTGTCGATCCAGTTGGGTTCCAGAAAGAAGCCGTAGAACAGGCAGGCGGCCATGACAGCGACCAGCACGTGCAGACAGATCGCCGGCCAGGTCAAGAGCGTCTTCTTGGCCGGATGCCGTCTGATTCGCTTCACGATGGACCGCGCCAGCAGGAAGACTTCAAGCCCCAACACGGCGCAAACGCAGAACAGAAAGAGCAGTAGGGATATCTTCTCTCGTGGTGTCATCAAGATCACTCGGCCCTCATAATCCCTTTGTTCGTCACATCCTCGGCAATGCGCCGGCCGGGCTCGACCACGAGGAACTCGTTCTCATCCCAGAGACCATCCACAAACCGCTGCATGAGGCCGCGGTCACCGGGCAGCTCATCATAGTCCCAACCGAGAAATTCCGCGCACTGCTTCGTATAGGATTTGTACGCGTCGGAATCGGTCAGGCCCCAGTCCACAAACGCGGCCCAGTTGTATTCCTTCATCCAGGTCCGCTCGACTTCCATCAGATACTTGGCGTTGTCCTCACCGTATTTCTGCGTGTACTCTGCGAGCTGCTTCTCGTACCGCTCGCGGCTGGGTTGAGCGCCTGATTCGATCCAGCCCGGGCTGTACCAGTAGACGCCCCGATGAGAATCAAAGTATTCCCGGTACCGCTCCTTGGAGCCGAGCAACAGCGTGATACAGTCGTGTCCCCTCGGTATGACGATGGGGATTTCGGCACGGAGACCCGCCGTCCCGTTGCTGCACAGGCCATAGCCGAGCAACGAGGCGTCGTAGGGCCTGCCCTGGATGTCGTGTGTGCGAGCCAAGGCCTTCTGCACCTCGCGCCGGAGTCGGTCCGGCTCGTTGTGCAAGCCTTGCTCCATCAGGGCCACATCGACGAGATTCTTCGACCGGGCCGCACAGAAATACACCTCCCGCTGCAGCACTTTGCACACAATCAACTGGAAGCGACGCGGCGGGTCGTCTGTCGGAATGTTGTCACTCTTTGTCGTCGGTTGTTCCTCGGTCATGTCCGCCCCACTGCCGGCACCTCATGGTGTGCAGGACCTGCACGGTCGCTTGCCGTCCTGGATGGCTTCTTCACGGCTCTTGTATCCTACGAGGTTTCCTTCGGAAATGTTTCGAGCCAGGCGACAGTCCGCACGATGGAATACCGAACTGTTCTTCGAGGCCACAAACGGAAACGGCGATGCGCCCGCGGCGTCTCTCGGCAAGATGGGCCTAATCGAAAGGATCGGTGCCTCGCCGTCATGGGGCGCCGCCGCTTTCCGTGCCGCGACAAAAGACTCCACCTGTTCCAGAACCACCTTCTCGGCTCTGTCCCGCCACGACGAAGACCGCACAGACTGCATCACGGGATCGGTGCGCCAGACGGTCGCCTTGAAAGGCCGACCGCTGCGCTCGTTCAGGTGGACGAGCCGGGAGAAGGAGGTTTGCGCGTACAGAGCCACAGGGTCCTGCGCCTCCGAGGAAAGGAGATTCACAGCGATCCGCAGGACAGGCACATCCGCCCACTTCCATCGCACACTGTTCGCATCGACGTCAAGTCTGCGACTGACGACCTTCAGCATAGCGGAACCGAGCTGTCCGAGCGTCTGCTCGGTGACAGGGATTCCCGCTTCCTCGAGCTTGGATTGAACGAGTCTCTCCAACTGGGATGAGAACCCTGAAACGTCTGGATCCCAAGTCGGATGCCGCCTGACTTCGACGACGACATACAATCCGTTGACGTCGACCAAGCCACGTTCGAAATCCGCCGCAGGTGTTTCCGTTTGGGCCACGGCACCTTCGGGCAAAGGGTTGGCAACAAGCATCGCAAGCAGGCAAAGGACGTAGATAGTCATGGTCTCTCCCTTTCCTCGTTTCCGCACGCAATCGTATGGTCCCGGCACACACCACGAGGCTCGCACGTTTCTCATGTCGCGCGTGCTTTCTGTACCGCGGCCTTCATCTTGGCCAGACCGCCTTTGGCAACGTCGAGCGGGTCCATCTGCCAGTAGGTCTGGCTGAACAGTTCCAGCGACAAGACCGTCTCCGTCCCATTGGCGAGCAGGTCTCCCACAATCTGGGACAAGGGGGCAATGCCATCGCCCGGCATGACGCGATCACGGTCGCCGATCCTTTCGCGCGGCGGGTCGGCGGGGTAGTCGTTGAGATGGAAGACCTGGATCGCCTTGCCGCCAATCATCTTGAGGCCGTTGAAATCGGAGCCGCCCTTGTAGATGTGATAGACGTCGGGCACCAGGCAGGCCTTGGGATGGCCGCTCTCGATCACGACGAACATGCACTGGCCCAGCGCGTGCAGGTTCTTGGAGAATCCCCAGAGCTCCAACTGGGGAACGACACCCATGTTGTCTCCTACCTCCAGCAGCACGCGGTAGCGCTCGGCTGCCTTCATCAAATCCAGCCCCGCTTCGTTGGTCGCGCCGGCCGGGGGGGCAGCGATGCGCTGGCCGCCGATCTGGGCCAGCAAATCCATTTCGCGTTTGACCTGCTCGACCGCCTGCGCCCGCACGGCGTCATCATCGACCACCCATTGCGGGAAGGAGATCGCGCTGGCCACCGTCATGCCGTGGTCTTCGGTGCGCCTACGAATATCGCTGAGCTTACCGCCGGCTTTGACATATTCCTGAATGCTCGCAACCCACGGTTCAATGGCGTCGTAGCCCGCCTCGGCCGCCACTTCGATCTCTTGGACCAGTCCCAGTTTCTGGCCGCGGATCGTACTCGTGTTCAGGCAGTACCGGAATCGACCGGTCCGCGCCGAACCGGATGTCGCCTTGATTAGACCCCCGCTGACAAGAGACACGCTGGCAGCGGCCACGAAATCACGACGCGAAAATCGGTTTTCACGCATGCTCATCCTCTCCATCACGGCACGAGCGCCGGCAACGCATCAGACACGCTCACCGAGCTGGTCCTCGATTTCAGCCAGTTTCTCATCGAGCATTTCCTTTGTCTTAGCCTCGATGTTTAATCGCAGCAATGGCTCGGTATTGCTCGAACGGCAATTGAACCACCATTCCTTGAGGACGACGGTCACACCGTCGAGCCGATCTACCTGCCCCTCGGCATAACGTCGGGTCAACTCTTCCATCTTGCCTTCTTTGTCTTCGACCTGGAAGTTGATCTCGCCACTGGTGTGATAGCGCCGTAGCGGTTCAATCAGCTCGCTGATAGGCTTTTCTTTCTCGTTGACCACGTTGAGCACGTGTACAAGCGTGATGACGGCCGAATCGGCACAGAAGTTGTCGGCGTAATAGAAATGCCCGGACAACTCGCCGCCGAACACGGCGTGCGAATCCCGCATGGCCTTCTTCATGTACGCGTGCCCGACGCGTTCGCGCCGAGGGGTCCCGCCGTACTTGATGACCTCCTCCATCACCACGCGACTGCTGCGCAGGTCATAGACCACGGCCGACTTGGGCTTCTTCTCCAGGAAGTAAGGCACCAGGAGGGCCGTCAGCAGATCGCACCCCACCGTGTTACCCTTCTCATCGACCATCATCATCCGGTCGGCATCACCATCAAAGCAGAGGCCAAAGTCACACTTTTGTCTCTTGACCATCGACTTGACCCGGGAGAGGTTCTTCTCCTTGAGCGGGTCCGGATCGTGCTTGAACTTGCCCGTGTGCTCGAAATTGATCTCGACGATATCGAGGAGGTCGTCGTCGAAAAGCAGAGGCAGGACCTTCCCGGCCATGCCATTGGAGGCATCCACGGCAATCTTCCGCTCATGCCCGTCGGGCCGTAGAAACTGGAGGACATGCTTTTTGTATTCCGCCGTCAAGTCCTGTTCCTTGAACCCGCCGGTTGGGTTGCCCTTCGTATGGAGCATCGCCATCGCCAAATGCTGGATATCCTTCAAGCCCGTGTCGCCGCCGATGGGGATGGCGCCGCGCCCGGAGATCTTGAAGCCGTTGTACTTGGCTGGATTGTGCGAGGCCGTTACTTGCACGCCGCCCGAGGTCTTGAGATGGTTGATCGCAAAGTACATCTGCGGCGTGTCTATCATCCCAATATCGATCACACTCACGCCGGCCGACCGAATGCCTTCCGTGAGCGCCTTGGCCAGGGGCTCGCTGTGGACTCTCATATCCCGGCCGACGCAGATCGTCTGCCCTGCCGCTTGACCGCGCTCGTAACCCGTCATCAGAGACGGCAGGAACCTGGCCGTGGCACAACCGATCTTCCACGCATCCTCTTCGGTTAACTGATCCGGGTAAATGCCCCTGATGTCATACGCCTTGAAAATCTCGGGATCCATAAAGCTGACTCCATTGGTTCTACGGCATAGTTCATTGGATGCGGCTACCCGTTGAACCGCACGATCGAAACCGGCCCATCATAGCGTAGCCGCACCGTGCGTGTCAATTGTCCGTTGCGGCCGGCCAAAACGAGGACGGGCAGCAAGATTCAGACGCAGCGGCCCCGATTCCGGCCCAAAATCCGAGGTATCTCCCGGAAAGTTGGCGGCGAATTCTGTGTCGCACCGCTTTTTGCGCGTTACAAACTTGCCTGTTTTGGCACTAGTTGTCATGTGCCGCCGTTTACATCATGTGGTTTCAGTTCGGATGGACCGAGCGAGCGTGCGGATTGCAGGGGCGGCGGACGGCGCGGTCCGGAAAGCAGACAGGAGACTCAGTTTTGACGAACTCCTCATGGATGATCGCGTACAACTGGCGCCGGAACAGAACAGTACAACCAGGCGCCGGTCGGGCCGCTCGGAAGCGGTCGGGACCGGAGCCACGTGTCTGTGACCTTCTGCCTCAAGACTCGAACATCTTGAGCGCAAATAGCATGTGGTCATGAGAAGACACTCCTACTACCCTCGTTCGCAAAGGAGGTTGACATGAAACACCGAGGAATGTGTGCAGTGGGTCTTGTGGTGCTTTTGACGGCGTCGGTCCAGGCCGCGATACCGGCGGTATTGCCGGAGATCACACTTCAAGTTTCGCCGGAGAACCCAAATTCGTCAGATGCCCTGTCACTGACTCTGTCGGGCACGTGGCCTGACAGTTGCATACCGGGACAATTCGAGGTCCGTGTCCTCAGCGGCGACAGCCTCTGGATCGATCTGCTGTTGCCCGGGTGGGATACGAAAGGGGATTGCCCCGAGTTGATGTGCCTGGCGGTGCTCACGCCGTGGAGACTGGCACAGGACCTCGAGCCGCTGTCACCCGGCCAGTACGACGTCTTCGTGCGGGCAGTGGCCTGCCAGGCAACGGGAGCTTACCAGCAGATCGGGAGCTTCAGCGTCACCTCGGGCGGCGCCCATTTCACCTCAGGCCGTTTCGCCCGCGGTGAACGCGTGGTGCTGCTACAGGATGATCCCCCCGGAGGCCCTGGACTGAAGGCCGGACAAGCCGGCACCGTCGTTTGCTGCGACCCTAACGATTGCCTGGGCCGCATCCTGGTCAGTTGGGACCTCTGGGCGGAAGGCAAAGTCGATCCCTTTTCGTGTATGGACGTCGTCCCGGCGCTCTATCTTCCGAGCTCCGCAATATGGATCGACCCGAGTCGAGTCCTGATCGGGCGCCAGTTCAGTCAGTGCGGTATCATCAGCAAGGGGCTTGAGGGCTGTGTCTACTTCGAATCGGACGACGGCAACCTTTACAATGTGGTCGCGCCCGGGGAATTGTATATCGCTTTGGACGGCACCGCCGCGATTCAATTTGGCGATCACGTTCGCCTGCGGGGCCTGCTCAACACGACCCCGCCAAGCCCGGGCGAGATTCGCATCTGCCCGCAGCGCGACGGAGATATCTTTCACCCGATCATCTCACCGTGCCCGACGAGCACAGGCGGCGGCTGCGACGACTCCTACCAGAGTGACGACCGCGTGATGCTCCTCGTGGATGACCCGGCCGGTGCGGGCGGTCAAATGGCCTTGGGCCTGCCCGCTGGGTCGCTGGGTACCGTTGTGTGCTGTAACGGCGACGATCCGCTGTTCCCGATCCTCGTAAGCTGGGATGGATGGGAAAATGGCGGCAAGGTGGATACTGCGCCATGCGATCCGCTGGCAGCGTCGTACCCGGACAGCTCTCTACGGTGGATGGCGTGCGACCAAATCGCCCCCGCCAAGCCGGACGAGCCCGGGCCCGGGCCGGATGAGATCGTCATCAACATAGGAGGCAATCCTCTCGTACTCAAGCAGGACTCCCAAGACTCGCACACATACACGGGCTGCGTCACCCTGACGCTCGAATTGAATTTCAGGGGACGACTCTCGGTGCAGATCACCCCGGCAACGGGTGTGGGCGGTACTTGGACAGGGACCCTCTCGCCCGACGTGCTCGGGCCGGGTGAAGTCACCACCGAGCTTTGCGTTCAGGTGGAAGACTTGGACTTCGGCGCCCTGCCGCCGGGCAGCAACGTGCAGATAGCCACAGTGACCCTTCTCATTGTACCTGCGCCTTGATCGACACTGACTGTGATTTTCGCCACTCAGACAAGATGACAGGCTGACCCGGCGGTGGTATCCTAAGGGCATGTGGCCGCACGTGGGACCGATACATACGTACGGAATCTTCTACCTGACCGGTATCGTGCTACACTTCCTGATCGGCCGGCATCTCGCTCCATCCGACGCAGCTCTACGAAGTGGCTCTCATGGTCATCGTGCTTCTCGTTTTCAGGGCGCTTCGCTCGGATCGTTGGCGAGGAACGAAGCTGCTGTGGTTCCTGGCGCTCTACGGCCTGGGACGAGCCACCACGGACTTCCTGCGAGGCGACACCGACAGTGTCTTCTACATCGGGCCGTTGACAATCACCCAACTGATCTGCCTGGCCGCGGCCGCCGCTGCACTTGCCACACTGATGGTGGTGTACCAACGCGACACGTCACGTGCCCGAGTGTCGCATGACGATTGACGGAGTAGACTGATGGCAGAACACGTTTGTCCCGTTTGGGCCGGCTATTTCATGGCGAGTCAGTTCAGGAAGCTGTTGCAAAATCCGTCCACGATCCTGGCGCCGTACGTCAAGCCGGGCATGACGGTCCTGGATTTCGGCTCGGCGATGGGGTTCTTCAGTCTGCCGATGGCGCGGATGGTTGGGCCCGGTGGCAAAGTCATCTGCGTAGACCTACAACCCAAAATGCTCGAAATGCTCGCCCGACGCGCTGCCAGGGCCGGAGTCTCCGACCGGATCGAGACCCACGTGTGCAGCGCGGATTCGCTCTGTTGGAATGAACGGGACGCGAGCCTCGACTTCGCTCTGGCGTTCGCAGCCTTGCACGAGGCGCCCGACCAGGCCCGGTGTCTACGCGAGCTGTATCAACTGCTGAAGCCCAGCGCCCCCCTGCTGCTGGCCGAGCCGGGAAAGCATGTGACGGCGTCAGAGTTCGGTCAATCGGTCGCCGCCGCCAGAGACACTGGCTTCATCGCGGCCGAGCATCCGAAGATCCGTTGGATGCGCGCCGTACTCTTGACGAAGCCCGATTTGCAGACTGAGGAGACCCCGTCAGCCGCAACGGATGCTCCAGCTCAATCGTGACCCGACTGTGAAGTTGCCGTCGAAGAACCGGCTCAGTCTTCTTTGAGCACGATGTCGTCGTATTCGATTTCGAATCGCAGCTTGTGTTTGGCCTCTTCGGCCGCCAGCGACAGGAACAGATTTGCCAGATCCTTCGTCTGGGTTACCGCCGCCAAGTCTTGATAGAGCCGATAAGCAGCCTTCTCCTTCTTCATCGCCAGGATCAAGACCTCCGCATAGGTCATGTCGGGCTTGGGTTCGGACTCGACCAGGTAATCCGCCAAACTCAGGCTCTGCACTTCGACGGCCTTGGCCTCGAATGAATACTCGCCGCGCTTGACGGCTTCGAGCTTGGCCTTGTGCCCCTGCTCCTCGCCGGCGAAATCCTCGAAGGTCTTCCGCATCGCGGGGTTGTCCATCTTGGCCGCCAGGTCGGTG
>CAYNQP010000112.1:3390-9430 GCA_964399325.1 uncultured Pirellulales bacterium | reverse complement strand
CGTCCTGCGCGATGGTGTGCGCACCGGCCTGACGCATGTTCAGCAGTCCGGTCGCGCCGTCATCGCCCATGCCCGTGAGAATCGCCCCCACGGCGTTCGAGCCGGCGTACTTGGCCACGGAGTTGAAGAGGACTTCCACGCTCGGCTTCTGCCGGCAGACCGGTGGGCCGTCTTTCAGCGTCACGAAGTAGTTGGCCCCCGAGCGTTGCAGAACCATGTGCAATCCGCCCGGCGCGATCAGCACGCGTCCTGGAACCACGTGGTCGCCATCGTCAGCTTCCTTAACGCTCAGGGCGCACTCCGTGTCGAGCCGCTGGGCAAACGACGTTGTGAAGTGGGCCGGCATGTGCTGGACCACCACGGTCCCTGGCGCATTGGCGGGCAGGGCCGACAGAACGCGCGTCAGCGCTTGGACCCCACCGGTAGACGCACCGATGGCGAATATCTTGTTCGTTGTCTCGACCATGCTCAGGCGTTGCGGTGGGACCGTACCGCGTTCGGTCGCTGAGGTTCGCGCGCTGAGGCGTGCGGAAGAGACCGCCTTGATCTTCTCGACCAGGACGCTACAGACATCCCCCACCGTATACGAACCGCCCGGCTTGCACATCACCTCGACGGCACCGGCCTCCAGCGCCTCCATGGCCGTCTTGCCGCCTTGCGGCGTCAGAGAGCTGAGCACAATAACCGGCATGGGATGATACTTCATGAGCTTCCGCAGGAACGTGATGCCGTCCATCCGCGGCATCTCGACATCAAGGGTCAGAACATCCGGCTCCAACGCGACGATCTTGTCGCGCGCGACATAGGGATCGGGCGCCGTCCCCACAATCTCGATGCCGGCATGCCGTCCCAGTTCCTGGCTGAGTATCTTCCGAACGATCGCCGAATCATCGACCACCAGAACCCGTACCGTTTTGTTGATTGTCAGCGTCATCGTCATTCCAATCCAAGTTTGTCCTGACAACACGGCCCCTCTTCGACACAGGGCCGTCACGGCCTACCGGTCAGCGCAGGTACTTCTCGAGACCCGAGGATCGCACCGTCACAGTGCCGTCGGCCAGGGCCATGTAGAGATTCCGGGCCGCGTTGCCGCCCACATCTTCGGCATTGATGAACATCCCGCTGCTCCAGAGGATCTTCCTGATCGCCAGGTAGTTGCGTTTGCCGATGTCAAATCCCTGAGGTCCCGTGGCCATCGCCGCACCGCCGGCCAGCTTGACCTGCATACGCTTCTTGTTGCCTCCCATGGAGATCAACTTGTTCAGCAAGAGGTCCATTCCGGTGTCGGCAAACATGAACGGTTTGTTCCGAGCCCGCTCCTCGTCCATCTTCGACGAGGGCAACTGATAGTGCAGCATTCCCCCGACGCAGATGACCGGATCGTACAGGCAGACTCCAATGCAGGACCCGAGAGAATACGTCACCAACACGTTCGAAGGATCTGCGGACACCTTCGCGTCGGAGATATTGACTGCTATTCTTGTCTTCACCATACTCGTTCTCTACTGCTTGGCGTAAATCGTTGGCTGCACATACTTGAATGGGTGCTCGATGCCCGTCAACGATTCTGAATGGCCGGTGAAGAGAACCCCTCCCGGGCCCAGCAAGTCGTGGAATCGGTTAATCAAGCGTCCTTGTGTCGGCTTATCGAAGTAGATCATGACATTGCGACAGAAGATGAAATCCAGTGGCCCCTTGATCGGCCAGTCCTTCATGAGATTCAGATATCGGAAGATCACCAGGTTCCTCAAGGCGGGCCCCACTTCATAGGTGTCCTCGCGGCTGCCGCGGCGTCGTAGGAGATACTTGTCGCGCAGCGGCAGCGAGATAGGCTCGATCCGATCTCTCTCATAGACTCCCCTTTGGGCTCGTTCCAGCACGCGGGTGGAGACATCGGTGGCCAGCACCTTGACATCCCAGCGCCCTTTGCCCTGAATCGCTTCGAGAAGGGTGATCGCTATCGAGTAGGACTCCTCCCCCGAAGAACAGCCGGCACTCCAGCCACGAATACGAGACTCTCCGCAGCTTTGCTTGGCCGCGATGATCCGTGGCAGAAGATCCGTCCGCATGTAGTCGAAGTGCTGCGTTTCGCGGAAGAACTTCGTCAGGTTCGTGCTGAGTGAATCCACCAAGATGGAGAATTCCTTCCCTGTCGGGTCGTCAAGCACGTGCCGAAGGTATTCGGAAAATGTCTCGAAGTGGCCCTCGCGGAGCCTCTTGGCCAGTCGAGCTCGGACAAGCTCCTTCTTGCCATCGTGAAGGTTGATGCCGCAGTGCTCGTAGACGAGGTCACTGATCTGGCGGAACTCCTTCTCGCCCAGCACCACTTCCTGCATCGTCAGCGGTTTCATATCAGAGCCCCCCCCGAAGACTCACCCTGCTACTGCGTCTGAGCCAACTCGATAAGACCTGGAATATCCAAAATAAGACTGACTTTTCCATCACCCATGATAGCCCCACCGGAAACCCCTTTCACTCTGCCCAGAGCCTCACCCAGGCTCTTGATCACCACTTGCTGTTGTGCCTGCAGATCATCGACGAGCAGACAGCACTTCTTGCCGTCCTCCTCGACGACCACCACCAAAGCCTTGGTCGGGTCCTCCGTCGCGGGAGCAACGCCCAACAGGCGGTACAATCGAACCAGCGGCAACAACTCACCGCGTTCCAGGACCAGCTCGCCACGATTCTGCACCGAGGAAATTTGCTGCCGCGTGGGACGCAGGCTACGTACGATGGAATTGATCGGGATGATGTACCGTTCCGTGCCGATGCAGACAATCTGGCCGTCGATAACAGCCAACGTCAACGGCAGACGAATAGTGAACGTCGTGCCTTTTCCGGATATCGAACGGATCTCGATCTTGCCGCGTAGAGACTCGATGTTCTTCTTGACGACATCCATGCCGACGCCCCGCCCGGAGACGCTCGTGATCTTCTCGGCGGTTGACAGCCCCGGATGGAAGATCAGTTTGAAGACTTCCTCTTCGGAAAGCTCCTGGCCCGGCTCCACCACGCCGTTTTCCACGGCCTTCTTTAGTATGCGGTCCTTGTCCAGCCCCTTCCCATCATCCTGAATTTCAATGACGATATTGCCCGCCTGATGGAACGCCCGCAACTCCACCCGTCCGGTGGTGCTCTTGCCCGCCTTGATGCGATCCCCACCGGCCTCGATGCCGTGGTCGAGGGAGTTTCGGATCATGTGGATCAACGGATCGGCGATCTTGTCGACCACCGTGCGATCCAGCTCGGTGTCCTCGCCGACCGTCACGAAGTCCACCGGCTTGCCGGCCTTTCGCGACAGATCACGAGCCAGTCTCGTCATTTTTTGAAACACCCCCTGCACAGGCACCATCCGCATGGACATCGACAGTTCCTGCAGTTCTCGAACGATTTTGCCCTGATGGGCTACCTTGCGGGCCAGCTCGTGGGGCGAGAGCCGGCCAGTGCTGACTTCTTCGCCCACCATGAGCTGCGCGATGACCAGCTCGCCTGTCATATTGATCAGGTTGTCCAGCCTTGTCGTGCTGACCTTGATCTTCTCTTCGGTGGTGTGCGTCGTGGATGATGTTTGTCTTTGCGAATCCACCTTCTCTTCGAGAAGCGTGTCTGGTTTCTTGTCGTTCTCTTGAGCCTTCGCCGTGTTCATGGGCGCCATCGCGGCGCGTCCCTCGGCGGCAGCCTTCAAGGTCTCGAGCAGTTGTGACAGATTCGGCTGCGATGCGATCGGCTTGCCGGCCGCCATCGAGTCCTGAAGTCCGCCCAGCATCTTCTTCAGCATGTCCACCGACGCAAAGACAACATCAGTGTTGTCTCCGGCGAGAATCAACTGTCTCTTGCGGGCCAGATCGAGCAGGTTCTCCGCGGAATGAGCCAGAGAACCGATCTCCGTCAGGTTCAGAAAACCGGCCCTGCCCTTGATCGTATGGAAGCCCCGAAAGATCTTGTTGATGAGTTCGTTGTTGTCCGGCTGGCTCTCCAACTCCAGCAGGCCCGATTCGACGGTCTCAATATGCTCATTCGCCTCCGCGATGAAGTCCTGGACCAATGGCGCATCTTCATCGGTGATCGTCACGGCCTCGGGACCGCCGGCCCTGGCGGCCTCCACAACGGCTCCAGAACGGTCGGACTGGGATAGGCCCGAATCGACAGCCACCTCGGGCTCGTCCAACTGCCGGATCACTCCCTGCAGACTGCATATCGCCTTGGATACCACATCCAAAGCCGTCGTAGTGTCTTGCGCCTCTTGATTGAGAATCCGGCTCAACGCCTGGGTCGCTTCAGATGTTGCCCCCTCCAATTGTGCCCGCATGTCCGCAGGCCTCTGACCCAACTCACTGACAACAGCGTCAATCTGGTCGAGGATCCACTGGAGATCCTGCGCCTCCGACAGATCGGCGGGACTCAGCATGTTGATGCAGCAAGCCGCTTGCTCAACAAGTTGGGGCAGCATCTCATTCTTGCTCATCGTCGTTTCTTTCGCTGCTACGTACAACTTCGGTTGTTCAGGGCAACCCTATCGGACGATCTCAGCTCCGCACTCAGACCAACAAGGGGGGCCCCTGCGGGGGGCTGCCCTGCCATGAAGAGGACCCATCGGTTTCCAAAACCCGCAACAGGATGTCGAATACCGTGACGATCCCCTGAACCTTTCCCTCGCCATCCACTACGGGCAGACAGCGTCCGCCGTATCGACGCATGCCGTCGATGATGGTGGCGAGCGAGACATCCGGCTTGACGGTCCTAACCGGTCGACTCATAACCCACTTGATTTTGATCCCCAGTGTCGCGTCATCTTCCGGCCGACGCCACTTGGCAAATGTTGGACGCAGGTAAGGACTGACCGCTCCCAGAATGTTGGAGTTCGAGATGAGTCCTTCCAGCACGCCGTCACGGCCGACGAGTATGTAGCCGGTGTTGTGTTGCTGCATGGCCGCGATCACCTCCCGAACCGCATCATCCGGATTGCACCAAACGACGTCCTTCGTCATGATTTCTCTGGCCGGCATGTTGAGCAGATCGGAGATGCCTGTATCAGATGGGTAGACCGCGTGCTCTTCGAATACACGGTCGATCAGGACTGCGGCACGCTCGTCGGACAGAATACCGATCGTGCTGTCCAAGGCAATCTCTGATGCCGTGTCATCCGCAGGCGCAGCAGCCGGGGCCACCGCGGCGGCGACATCCACGGTGTCGGCCTGGACAGTGTCGGAATCGGAAACCACCGTCGGAGCCGCTTCCGGAGGCTTCTCGTCGGTGACGGTCGCGGGCGCTTCAACGCTGTCGGGCTCATCGCTGGCTGCTGCCAGCTCGTGTTCCTGTTCAGATGCATCCGGCAGTGAAGGCGTCGTATCGACGGGCGGAGTGGTCGGCGCTTCCTGCGACGTGGCATCTGGGAGAGGGCTCGCCGCTGTCTCAGCGGGCTCGGTGACCGCGGCATCGCTCGGCCGCGCCGCAGCGCCGATTCCGCCGCCCACCATCGCTTTCGGGAAGAGAGCCGCGCAGTGGAAGCCCGGATAAGAATCCACCGTCATTTCGTAGAGCACCAGCAACACTTCCGCATCGGCAGACAGAGCAACCTCGCCCAGATTGTCCCAGGGTTTGCCGATATAGGTGCCGCTCTTCGTGAAGTGTCCATGCCCCTCACAGTCGTCACGAAACACGCGATCCCACGAGCCCACCAGCAGGTTGCCAACCTCGCGGGCCGCATCCGTCAGGCTCTCCGCGTCGTCCATGTGCCCGTTCCGGATTTGCTCGAGGATTCTGGCCTCGGGCAACATCACGACCACGCCCGAGAGCAGAAACAGGCCGCCCTGGTCAAAGAGCAGTTGAAACGTCCCATCCAAGGTTCCTGTCGCCTGGACCAGATGAACGGCCGCCAGCTTCTTGAAGCGTTTGCGCAAACCCGCGATGGTGTCGATGCCAACGTGTTCACGTTTGCACCGGACGTCAACATCAAACATAGAGGAGACATCGTCGCAGAAGGCCTCAAAGGCCCCGTCGGACAACTCTGCCACGCGTGATTCCAGGTCGGCTGCAATGA
>CAYNQP010000112.1:0-3290 GCA_964399325.1 uncultured Pirellulales bacterium | reverse complement strand
TCAAAGGCCCCGTCGGACAACTCTGCCACGCGTGATTCCAGGTCGGCTGCAATGATTGCCATGGCTTCTTCCCAATTCCAGATTCTGAATCACGGCTTCGCGGTGCCGGCCGCACTCATCAATCTGCAACTCCTAGCTCCCACTTTCACGATACAGCAGTGAGAGTCTCACGTTGTGTTCTTCTTCGATGCTCACGCTGACCACAATCTCATTCGCCCGGTCACCAAGACCATGTCTGATCTCGCGCCCCCGTACAACCGATGGGATAGAGACTTCCATGCTCCCGATCTCATCCTGGACACGAGACTTGACCGCACCCATGACCATGTTGGCCACTTCCCCGATCGCGTCGTTGACATCACTCCCCGTCAGGTCACCGTCCGGATCCATGCCCAGCATGTTGGCCGCAATGGTCCGGGCGCAGTCCTGGCTGCAGCGAATGCCTAGACACCCTTCAAGACTACCTTTGAAGGTAACCGATCCCAGGAGGGTCACGTCTTCGCAACGGAGAGCGTCTTCGTTGACCTCCTCCAAAGCCATGAAGACCATCATTTCGAACACTTCCTTTGCGCCATCCAACAAAGCATCCCTGAGCGATACAGTCGTCACCATTGTCAGTTCTCCATCATCGACACGTAAGAGCGTTGGAGCGTGGATGCGTAGATGCGGTTGCCGCTCCAACGCTTCTACGCTTCCACGCTTCTACCCTAATTCAGAAGCGGCGTCAGCTTCTCCTGGAACTTCTCAGGCGTAAAGGGCTTGGTGATATACCCGTCGGCCCCATCCGACATGACCTGATCGATAAGGCCCTGCGCGCTCTCCGTCGAAACCATGACGATCTTCGTGCCGTTGCAGCTCGGCAATTCCCGCGCCTTTTTCACCAGCTCCGTGCCGTTCATCTCGGGCATATTGACGTCGCACAGCATGACATCCACCGGGCCGGCCTGGAGCTTCTGTAGTGCCTCCACGCCGCTGCCGGCCTCCTCGGTCCGATCGAACTCCAGACCTGACATCCGCACAGTCCGCATGATAGTCTTCCGCATCGTCGCCGAATCGTCCACAATCAGCAGTGACCTTCCCATGACTATCCTGCCTTTCTGACCCTTTCTTGCGTTTCATTATCTTCTCGAATACATCCGGTGAGATCCGTCCTGCGCTCATCCGGCACCTGAGTACGGACGCACCGTTCAACCGATGCGGCCTTGTTCGTGGCATCCACCCCTCTTCTGCGACGGACGGTATCATCACCGCGTCCTCCAAGTATCTCAATCGGCCCGCAGGTCTTCCATCTCAAATAGGTTTTGCCTTTTTCGGCCTTTTCGACGCAGAGCGACAGATACATCCGTCCCTCGTGACTTCTTCTCGGACTCACGAGAAGTCCCACATGGAGCCACCCACAATGAAGCCAGTTGAACTGGTCAGCTAGACCTCGGGCGGACCTACCGATCCGTCTGAGTCCGATCCGATCAGTCCCAAACCCTGTTACTTCCTATCCGTTGAACTGCTCTAATTCACTGTCACGCTCGTCCAACGGGATGACGTGCTTCGTCGTTCTCCGGGGGCCACCCTTGCCCACTGTGACGCCGCCCGATGACCGGTCGGTGATCTCATGCCAGGCCTCGTCAGATCTGCCAAGATCGCCGCCTCGGTGGCCCCTTCCGCCAAAGACTGCGAGGCGGCGGAAACCTGTCCCGAGGCGGCAGCAACCTGTTCCGAGCCTTCCTTGAGACTCGCAATGATGTGCTCTAGCGCCGCGATGATGCCGCGCGCGATAAGAATCCCGGCCGCAATCCCCGCCAAGATGGCGGCGAACGACAGGACACTCACGCTCAGCTTGGTGGACTTGGCGAAGGTGAGCATATCCTGGTTGGCTCTGTGAGTCACTTCAGCCACGTCCTTTGCTGCCTGGCCCAGCAACTCCTGCACCTTCTTCAGGCAAGGTTTCGTCTGCGTGACATAGACTTCCTTGGCCTTGTTCACTCCCTCTAACGCCTGATTCGCGGATAGCTTCATTGCCTCCATGTGCTGCAACCTCTGGTGGAACAGGGGCAGCGTCTTCTCATCAAATACTCTCTTGGCCTCCACGCGACCCTGCTCGGCCTGGCCGATATGCTTGCACACATCCACGGTGGACTCGTGCAGCTTCTGGTGAGTCACCAGCATTTCGTCCCACGCTTTTTTCAGGTCCGCCCGCGCGCGGTTGTAGGCCTTTTGGGCCTGCTCGGAGTGAAGCCACTGGCCCAGCGTACAACGTGTCGGATCCGTTTGGACTTCCAGCGAGGTCTTGTTCTCCAGAAATGCATCGCGGATGACGTCGGCCCACTTGAGATGGTCCACCATGCGCGCCGCCAGAATCCCGGGCAGGTCCGCGTCCACCTGCTGGAAATGCTGTCCGATCTCGATCGCGGATTCATGAAACTTCTGGTGATGACTCTCGATTTCCTTCATAATCGAAGCTAATGCGGGAATCTCCTTTTCCGCACGCTCACGGCCGTCACCGTAAAGCCACTGACCGAAGGCGCATTTGTGGTTATCTGTCTGGACCTTCAACTCCGTCACGTTCTCGTCCGTCAGCAGAGTCGCCACCTCATTGGCCCAATTCAGATGATCGATCTCCTTCCGGATGCCTGCACCCGCAATATCTGAGTGATAGGATATTGATTCTACAGTATTTGGCTTCCCGGCCTCCAGCAGCTATGCCTGTCCTTTGTAGGGTGAACTTGATGATCGGTCCCAAGAGCAGGCAGGTAAAGAACTCCTCCTGGGGCAGGTCATGGGAACAAGCGGGGATCAGATTGGTCTACATCGTAACATGGGCAGTGACGTTGATCCAAGAGCGGCGGCTCGGGAAAACCGCCCCCGCGGGATGGAGGCGCGCACGGTCGCGAACCCGTCCTAGGGCAGCGGAAAGGCTTCCAAGAGCATACCCGCCAGCATCTCAATCGAATCACGTACGGCCGAGGAGACGGGCTCGCCCAATCGGGTGTGGCCCGGTTGGATGCCGACAATGGTGACGTCAACGTCGATCTCCTGGCGGAGCACGTCGAGAATCAGATGAGGTGACAGCGCGTGCGTGGAGAAGGCAAAAGCACCCATCTCGTCGGCCCGGAAGACGCGTGCCTGTCCCAGGCGGCCCGCGAAGTCGAAAGCATCGACGACCAGCAGGTTCTCGCACCCGGCATTGATGATGGGGCGCAGGTAGTTCTCCGGAACCGTGCCGGCGTCGATCACCGTCGCCTTGAAGTCGTTGCATAACTCCAAGCTACCGGATCTAGCTCGCGATGTCTCTT
>CAYNQP010000111.1:0-9433 GCA_964399325.1 uncultured Pirellulales bacterium | reverse complement strand
AACCTGAGCACCAGACCATTTTGACGCTGCGGTTTTTTGAGAACATGGACTACGAGGAGATCGGCCGGGTGGTGGATGCCCGAGCCGCAACCGTGCGGGTAACGCTGCATCGGATCCTGCGCCGGCTCAATGAGGCCCTGCGCGACGAACTGGGGCACGAGGAATAGATGTTCGAGAACGAACGTGATTTTGAACAAGTCGTTGCCGACTTGAGGATCGACACGGAGCCGAATCCGGCCCATCGCGAGCAACTGCGCCGCCAGATGCTGGCGACGTTCGCCGAGACAGGCCGGTATTCCGGAGCGGACGCGTCGGCGGCCGCCAAGCCGAAGGCGACGCCGCGAATCGTCTCTATCGCCAGGCTCGCGGCGGCCGCGGTGATCGCCGTGGTCGCAGTGCTCGGCATTCAACATCTGGGGCGTCGGGCGGGCGGCCCGCCGACCCTGGAGCAGGTCAGCCAGGCCACGCTGAAGATGCCCTGGCTGCACGCGGTCACCACGAACTACCACGACGGGCAAATCCAGACGGAACAGCACTGGCATAACCGCTCAACCGAACAGGCATATGTGCTCACCGGCGACGGCTCCGTCGTATGTTGGGACTACGGGGCCGGTCAGAAGGAGTCTTTCTACAACCCCCGCTCCAGGACACTGATCGTCGACAAGCTGCCGAAGCAGGGCCTGTTCGGCACCGAGTCCGCCTTCAACCTGGTGGACGCCTTTGCCGTGTTCGCCGCCCAGGACGATGTCCCCGTGCAGCAAGGGCCGGATCGATACGAAGACAGGGCCGTCACGGCCTACGAGATCGAGAAGGCCGATCCCGGTATCCGCGTGGACGGCAAGATCGTGGCCCGGCTGAGAATCAAGCTCATGGCGGACCCCGAGACAAAGCGGCTGGTCGCCGCCCACGTCGAGCACCACGACGGCGCCGGGGCCATGTTAGCCCGCGAGGAATGGGTCGTAAGCTATCCGCGGTCGGGGCCCGCGAGCGTCTACGATCTGGGCGTGCCGCCCTCGACCCGAATCATCGAGCGGACCTCTCAAACGATAGGCACGCCCGGATACGAACCGAGGCCGATTTCGACGCCGGACGATGCCGAGCGTTCCCAGTTCGTGCCGCTGAAGATCGACCTGCCCAGGCCGATGTTCGTGGGGACGCCTCAGGACAACCGCGTGCCCCATCTGGAAAGGCCGCGAAACAAGCCTCGCCCCCCATTCCTGGCCCCGCCCGGAACGATGAACGTCGCGCGCGGCAAGCCCGTGGCATCCAGTGACAGCGAGCCGGTCATCGGCACGTTGGACATGATCACCGACGGCGACAAGAATGGGGGCGGTGGCAGCTTCGTCGAGCTGGGCCCGGGCCCCCAGCACATCACCCTTGACCTGCGGACACGGCACGAGCTCTACGCCATTGTGGTCTGGCACTTTCACCAGTACCCGCGTGTCTATCTCGATGTGATCGTGCAGGTCTCGAACGACCCGAGCTTCCGGACCGGCGTGACAACCGTCTTCAACAACGATGCGGACGGCTCGATGGACCTCGGCGCCGGCGCCGACTTAAACTACACCGAGACCAACGAGGGCCGGCTGATCGACACCAAGGGCGTCCAGGCCCGCTACGTGCGGCTCTACAGCCACGGCAACTCCAGCGATGATCTAAACCAATACATCGAGGTCGAAGCCTACGGCCGACCGGTGCGGTAGCCGCCGTCGGACGGGGCGATGCGACCCGTCACAAGCCCGAAGCGATTCGAGCGGAGGAACAGATATGAAGAAGTCATGCAGTGCGCTTGCAGTATGTCTATTCGCGGTCACAGCCGCAGTGCTCTGGGTTGTCGTTGGCGCCTGGGCCCCGTGGGCGCGGACATCCGACGCGAACACGGTAGGACGGGTGCCGGTCGAGGTGAAGCTGCCCAATGCCATGTTCGTCGGAACGGAAGAGGACGTACGCGCCCCGCGCGTCAAGCCCGTCCAGAAGGAAGCAGGACCTCCTTTCCTGGCGCCGGAGGGAACGAAGAACGTCGCGCTGGGCAAGCCGGTGACATCCAGTGATGCAGAGCCGGTGACAGGCGAGCTGGCAATGATCACCGACGGCGACAAGGAAGCGGCCGATGGGAGTTACGTCGAGCTGGGCCCGTTCCTCCAGCACGTTACCATCGACTTGGGGACGGAGCACGAGATCTACGGCGTGCGCGTCTGGCACTACCACAAATTGCCGCGCGTGTACTTCGATGTGGTGGTCCAGATCGCCGACGACCCGGATTTCATTGTCAACGTGAAGACCCTCTTCAATAACGACATGGACAATTCCGCGGGCCTGGGTATCGGCATGGAGATGCACTACGTCGAGACGCATTATGGCGAGATCTGCGATGCCAAAGGCATACGCGGCCGCTACGTCCGCCTCTACAGCAACGGCAATACCACCAACGATCTGAACCACTACATCGAAGTCGAAGTCTACGGCAAACCGGTGGCCCAGGAATCGGCGAGGGGGCAAGAGCGCATCGTTCTCAGCGGCGGCGCGGGAGCAGTCGGCGCGGGTCGAGCTTGCGTACCATCCCACCCAAATGGTTGAGCGTGCGCATCGCCCGCGTGCTGTAGTCGAGCATATGCAGCTCGCGATCGTTCGGCAGCAGGGTCCTGGCTTTCCGGACCAGCTCGGCCGCCTTGTCGGGAAGACCGGCGGCCAAATGGGTATAGGCTGAATCCCGCAGCGCCGCGACGTGGTCGCCCTTCAAATTGATGGCGTGGGAGAAGAACTGGATCGCATCCACCAGATCTCCCTTATTGGCGGCCGTGACACCGAGGTAATAGTAGGCCTCGGCGTTGATCACATCCAGGTTCGTCGCCCGCAGCAGGCAGTGCATGGCATGGTTGATATCGCCAAGCGTCAGGAACATGGAACCCATCGAGACCAGTGTGTCCGCATCCTCGATTTCGAGCTCCAGCTCGGCCAGCAGGTAAGCTCGGGCCTCACGCGTCCGCTGGCCGGCCAACGCGCACTGGGCCATGCGGTAGTGCGGGCCCGGCAAATCCGAGTCGCTCTTGAGCGCCTCTTCGAAGAGTTCCTCCGCCCGGGCAAGACTTCCTTGATCGAAGGCCACCTCGCCCAAGTAGAACAGGGCCGGAGCGTACTCGGGATCGAGCTCCAAAATGCGATTGAACTTCTCCTTAGCGGAGTCGACGTCCCCTTGCTCCAGCAGGAACAACGCCATGTCCATAATGACATCGATGTCACCGGGATTGAGCCGCAGTTCCGCCAGGAAGTACTCCCGCGCGCGGGCGTGATCGCCATCCGACCAGCAGGCCTGGGCGATGCGGTAGTTGATCTGGGGATGCGTGGTCTCCAGCTCGGCGGTCTTGAGCCAGCAGCGAATGGCTTTCTTGTACTGGCTGCGGGCGAAGAGGCTGTTGCCGATGTTGTAGTAGCACAGCGCGCAGTCAGGATCGATCTGCTGAGCGAGATAGAACATCTGCTCGGCCAAATCGTGCAGGCCCATCTCGGTGTAGGTGATGATGCGGTTGCAGTAGCACGGCTCGAACTGCGAGTCAAGGTCCTGGACATACTCGAACATGCTGATCGCGCGGTCGTACTGGCCCGTGCGGGTGTAGTCCACCGCCAGCGAGTTGAGAATCTCCAGATCGTCCGGGCTCAGTTCCAGCGCCGTTTCGTATTCGCCGATGGCCTCCTGGAAGCGGCTGATGGCGTCGAGCGTTAGACCCTTATTGAAGTGCCACGCGCTGTTGGCGGGATTGATCTCGATAGCCAGCTCCAGCTCGACCAGCGCCATGGCCATCTTGCCGTCTTCGTAGAGTTCGTAGGCGTTGCGGGCTCGGCGCTCCGCCTTGTCGTAGGGCCCGAACTCCATATCGTCAAAAAGCATATATGCTCCAAATTGCCAGGGATCGACCGGCATCTATTCATCACTCACCGGCCTTATCGCCCATCGCCCGGGCGGCCCTTAGCGGTTTCTGCCAGGCCCGCAGCCGGTTTTTCACCCGCCCCCGCCGGCATCTGCCGGACGATCTATAAGCCTTTGCGGCGTTTGACCTTAAGGCCGCCGAGTGAAGCGCCTGCGCCGACCGGGGCCATCGGGCCCGCGCTTTTTCCACCGGCCGACCGCCGACCGTCTCATAATATGCCGATGACAAAACAAGGTATTTGAGGACGTTGCCGATGCCCGCACGCAGACCGGGATTGCCGTGTCGGTGTCATTCCGAGCACAGTCGAGGAATCTGGTCGCGAATTACAGGCGCGCCTCGCTCTCGGCCAGACCCCTGGACCAGGCTCGGGGTGACAAACCACGATAGCCGTGTCGGCCGACGCGCTGCAGCGAATCGCAGAGAGCCATCACCAGACTATGGCCGGACCCCGCCCGTAGTCTTGAACCGAGCGCCGACGATGCCGTACCTGCTCGCCTCATTCATCGTCGTCAAACCGCATTTTCACATTGTCGATGCCCAGCTTCTGCAATAGAGCGCGGGTACTCGAAGCTGCGAGACCGTCGTCTGCAATCCTGTGGGCAGAGACATGCACATAGGCCTCCAGGAGGGCGGCATTCATGTCAACTGCAAAGAGCAATAGTCTCTCCATGAAATCATAACTGGGTAGCTGCCTCGGACGCGCGACTTCCTCCACGTATTCGGCGTGTGCAATCATCATATTGCGTACAGTCCGCATCCGGTGGAACTCCGTTTGATGCCGAGTCCAGAACCTTGCATAGACTTGCCTGACTTCACCTATCGTCGCATTCGTCACATACCCCTGTCGTTGGTTATCATCAGACGCGTATCTACGAGAGAAATCCTGGAGCGGCTTCGCATCCTCAATAGGGAGCGTTTCTGCAACGCATAGCACACCTGGAAGCGAATGAAGAGCACGTGTCTTCCTGCCGGGCTTCTCGAAAACCCTACAGATCCCAAGCACTAAGGACTCGAGACTTGCACGCTGCACGTGAGCAAAGAACTCCCTCACGCCACCCACCTTTTTGATGCCGTCGCAGTTCAGCGACACGATTTTATATACGTCAAGGGTTCGCTTCAAGACACACAGTGCAATCTCCAGTTGCGTCAACTTCCCATCAAAAACACGCAGGATATCCCCGCCTTCTACCATCTTCTGGTCCCCCCGAAGGGCGCGCCCCACCTCATGCCCAGATTTTGTCCACCAGATTATCTATCTCGTTGACCTTGTTCTTGCGTAACGTTCGCTCCAGGCGCCGCCTTAAGTAGCTCTTCTGACTGGCATTCCGAATGTCATATTTCAGACAATCCAAGATGAACTCCACTGTGTATACGTAGAGCCGCGCCTGCTGGACCTTGTCTACGCGACGGAGGCCCTCGACAAACCCTTTCACGCTTTCGCTATCGACCAGGCACTTCGTGGCATCTCCGTAAAAACCGACAAGTGCCCCCTTCACGTCCGTGTGCCTGTCCGACCGGGGTGGTAGCCAGTTCGGATTTCTCTTCGCGCGAGTCGTCACATCTTGGGCCAGACTCAGAAACCTGTAGTACACATTGACGACCGTGTTTGCCAGTTCTCGCGGCAAATCGTCAAGCCTCCCGAGGTTCTTTTCAATGACCTGTCTGCATAACTCAACTACGTGCGGGTCAAGATTCTCTGGAGTCATTCCCAACGCCTCTGCCTGAGCGATAGACTGGAGGTTCCATCCGACTGTGCTTCCTGCATCGCATAGCGATATTCTACTCTTGAGAATTCAATAGACAATGGAATTCCACCGCCGTAGTCAACGACGCGTCTGGGCACAAGGCCTCGCCCGCACGCAGGTCCGTGTCGGCAAGCTCAAGCCATTGGCGCGTGGCCGGCTTCATAGACCGTGACTCCCTTCTGCTGAATCTCTCGGGCAAAGACGCTGTCGGTAGCCAGAAAGCGCCGATGCATAGGCTTGGTGTGAACGATGACGTCCAGCGCGCGCGTTTTGCGAATGTCGCGCAGCGGCCGCAGCACACTGAGGTCCAACTGCGCTTTCTGCGCGTGCGTCTGGGGCAGGTCGTCGCGGTCCAGTACGACCAGCAGATCGATATCGCTCTCGCTGTCGGCGGAACCCTGTGCCTGACTGCCGAACAGGATCACCCGGCTGAGCGAAAGAGGTTCCAGCCGCGTTATGATCTGGCCCAGAAACTTCTGCATGTCGGCGTTCATACGCAAGACGGTAAGGCCGAGCCAAGTACGTGTCAAGAGCAGACTTCACCCACGCTTCCCTCACGAAGAGGCCAACCTCCTCGCATAATCACCCCGGCCACACGCAGGCATCACCACAAGGCGGTCATTCCAAACACAGTCGAGGAATCTGGTCGCGAATGAGAGGCGCGCATCGCTCCCAGCCAGACCCCTCGACCGGGCTCGGGGTGACAAAGCCCCGACAAGCGTCCCTGCCAACAACTTGCGAGAAACCTACAGGTCAGCGCCGAGCCGTGGGCGGGCGAGCGTTCGCGGGGGGGGGCCATGTGCGGCATGGGCATCCTCGGTGGGGAACCGCCGGGGCCAAAACGCCTTCTACATTCGCCATACTTCCTGAATTGCCGGCAGCCCGGTCGCGGTGTGCGTGGCGCGCGCGGCAAATCTCCAATTGTTATTTCCATATACACTCTTTTCGCTTCTCAGACCGAAACAGTTAGGATTTCCTATGCACGCCGCGCACACCGGTAACACCCCGGGCGCGTCACCTCCGCGCCCTCGACAACCACCTGGCCCTGCGAACCACAACCTGGCAAGGCGTCAGAACCTGGAAAATGGGGTTTCCCGGGGCCGGGGCGATTGCGGGGGGTTTTTCTGGCCAGGGGCGCGGCGGGGGCTTATAATGCGTGTTTGATGTGACAAGGCGGTCGCAGCCGTTTTGTGTGTCCGGTCTACGCGCCGGCATTGTGTGGAGAGTCAGAACCATGATCCAGGAAATCCAGGGCCAGATCGCGGCCGGCAAGGGCAAATACGCCATCGTCGTCAGCCGGTTCAACGAGTTCATCACGTCCAAGCTGCTCGGAGGCGCGCTCGACGGCCTCCAGCGCCATGGCGCCGCCGACGAACAGATCTCCGTCGTCTGGGTCCCGGGCGCCTGCGAGATCACCCTCGCGGCCCGGAAACTCGCCCAGGGCGGCAAGTACGCCGCGGTTATCTGCCTCGGCGCCGTTATCCGGGGCCAGACCGGCCACTACGAGGCGGTCTTCCAGCAGGTCGTGCGCGGCATCGGCCAGATCAATTACGACACCGGCGTTCCGACGATCTTCGGTGTCCTGACGTGTGAAACGCTCGAACAGGCGGTCGAGAGGGCCGGCACGAAGATGGGCAACGCCGGCGCCAGTGCGGCCATGAGCGCCATGGAGATGGTCAGTGTGATGGAGCAGATAGGATAGATTCACTATTTACGATTTATTATTGACGATTCACGGATGGAAAAGGGACGCTGAGGCGGCTTCACCCAGCGTGGGAAGTCAAATTGTAAATAGTCAATAGTAAATGGTAACTGACGGATGCATGTTGACAAACGAACAAAGGCCAGAGAGCTTGCCATGCAGGCGATCTATCAGCTTGACGCTCAGGGGCCCGATCTGCTCGAACGTCTCATGGCGGATTTTCTCATTCTGACGGAGAGCGACGAACGTACGCGGCACCTGGCCTGGGAGTGGATCAACGGGACTTGGGCACATTTGGAGCAAAGCGACGAGTTGATCGCGGCCTCGACCATCCGATGGCAGTTCTCGCGTCTGTCTCCCGTGGACAAGAGCATCCTGCGTCTGTCCGTGTATCAATTGATACACTGCGATGATATTCCCCCCAAGGTGGTCATTAACGAGGCCATCGAACTGGCCAAGAAATTCAGCACCGAGAAGTCCGGCCCCTTCGTCAACGGGGTGCTCGATGCCGTTTTGAAGAAGCTGCGCGAGGACAAACCGAGCGTCGAAGAATGCCAAGGTTGATGAATTGAGAACGATCGCAGTACTAAACCAGAAGGGCGGAGTCGGCAAAACGACCACGACGGTCAACATCGCCGCGGCCCTGGCGACTATGGGGCAGAGGGTCGTCGTCATCGATCTCGACCCGCAGGCGCACCTGACCATCCATCTCGGCGTTGAGCCCCAGGAGCTCAAGGCCGGCTCCTACGAGGTGCTGACCCAAACGGCCGAATTCGAGCAGAGCCTCATGCTGGTGCGCCCGAACCTCTGGGTGCTGGCGGCCGACATCAATCTCGTGGGGGCCGAGACGGAGCTGGTCAGTGTGGTCGGGCGGGAGATCATCCTGCGCGAGGCCATGCAGTCCAGCCAGGATCGGTTCGACTTCTGCCTGATCGACTGCGCCCCGTCGCTCGGCCTGCTCTCGCTCAACGCGTTGGCGGCCGCCCAGGAAGTACTGATCCCGTTGCAGCCGCACTTCCTGGCGCTGCAGGGATTCGGCAAGCTCCTGCAAACCGTCGATCTGGTCAGCAAGCGCATCAACCGCGACCTGAAAGTCACCGGCGTGCTGCTGTGCATGTTCGATACGCGGGCGTCGCTGCCCAACGAGGTCCGGGCTGACATCGAGCGGTTCCTGAACAACGCCCGCGGCTCGGCCTGCGCCTGGGCCGATGCCCGGCTTCTGCCGACGTTCATCCGGCGCAATATCAAACTGGCCGAGGCCCCCAGCTACGGCCGGACCATCTTCGAGTACGACCCCACCTGCAACGGCGCCGAGGACTACAAGCGCGTCGCTCAGTTCTTCCTCGGCGTTGAACCCGAGCCCGATACGCAGTCCGTAGGGGCGAATAATCATTCGCCCTTCCCACCCGAACCCGTGGTTGAAGCCGAGCCTCCTGTAGAGACGCAACCTCTTGCGTCTCCGCCTTCAGCGGAGCCGGAACTCGAACCGGAATCTGTCGCTGAACACGAGCCTGAGCCCGTAGCTGATCCTGGCCTACCGGTCGAAGGTACCGTGCCGGAGAATCCGCAACCCGCAATGCCTGATCCGCAATTTCCCCCAGTTGCCGAATCTGAACGCTTGGCTGACGCTGATCCTCCCGTGAAGACGCAAAATGTTGCGTCTCTGCCAGAAATTTCGATGCCACAGAGCGCCCGTAAGGGTGAGGTTGACGACGCTTACCTCGCCCCGGCGCCAATTCAGATTCGCGAGATCCACCTGGCCGGGCCACGCAAGTACACTCCGCCCCCGCTGCAAACCTACCCCGCGCAACCCGCCGCCACGTCGGACGCCCCCCCAGGAGACGACCCCATCCATGGTAACACGCCCGACCGGTCGGATGAACACGTTCAGGGCGATTCCTGACACCTGCACGGGTTGAATTGTCCGCTCCTTCCTGCCTCTGCCAGTCATCAATGCGCCGCGTTTGGCTCATGCGGAATGGAACGCGGAGTCGAGGAATCCGCCGGACCCCACCGCGAATTAGCCCGTGGTATGGGCTGCCCATTTTGCCAATTTTCTG
>CAYNQP010000110.1:0-9463 GCA_964399325.1 uncultured Pirellulales bacterium | reverse complement strand
CCGGCGCGAGCAGGGTTGGGGTGAGACGCCGCTGAGCGTGCAATGGGTCTGGCCCAGCAGTCTGAGTTACCGGGAACGTTGCGATGCCATGCAGCAACTCTGCCGGATGTTGGCGCGAGCCTGGGCCGATTTCTCCGAGACGGGGCACCCGATGGAGTTGGGCCATCGCTTCATCGGATCTGTCCTCGGTGGTCTGCTCGACGAGCTGAATGCAGCGCGCGGCGCCGAGCCCGTGCCCTGGCTGGCGGCGCTTGTCTGCTGCTCGGCCTTCGACATCGTGTTGCACGACGCTTACGGTTGCCTCGTCGAACGGGACGTTTACACGACCTATAGTGCAGAGTTTATGAACACTGACCTGGCCCATTTTCTTGAGCCGGCCCCCGGCAGCGGCGTTTCATTTGCAGGCCGGTATCCCAACGACTTCTTGACCATTGCCCCCGCTCGCTGGCTGCCCGCTTGGCATCTCGTGGGAGGCAAGGACCTGCTCGACGCCTCCGAATTGATAGGCGATGAACCTGACGATGGCTATCCGGTGTTGTTGGCCGATTGGATTCAGCGCGACGGCCTGACGTGCCTGAAGGTCAAGCTGCGGGGCAACGACGCGGCGTGGGATTTCGACCGGCTGGTCAAGGTCGGCGAGATCGGTATCGAGAACGGCGTTGTCTGGTTGACCAGCGATTTCAACTGCACCGTGACGGAGCCTGACTACGTCAATACCATCCTGGACAAGCTGATGCGCCAGCGACCTCGCATCTACCAGATGATTCTGTACGTCGAGCAGCCTTTCCCGTACGATCTGGAGGCCAACCAGATTGACGTACACAGTGTCTCGGTCCGTAAGCCGCTGTTCATGGACGAAAGCGCCCACGGCTGGAGACTCGTGCGGCTCGGACGGCGGTTGGGTTGGACGGGCGTGGCGCTGAAAACCTGCAAGACCCAAACGGGTGCGCTGCTGAGCTTGTGCTGGGCGAAGGCTCACGGTATGACGTTGATGGTCCAGGATCTGACCAACCCCATGCTGGCCCAGATTCCGCACTGTCTTTTGGCGGCCCACGCCGGTACGATCATGGGTGTCGAGACGAACGCGATGCAGTTCTACCCGGCGGCGTCGGCCCTGGAAGAAGCGGTCCATCCCGGACTCTATCGCCGACGCAACGGCCAGGTGGATCTGTCTACTGTGAACGGCGCCGGTTTTGGCTATCGGCTCAGTGAGATCGATCGACAGTTGCCCGAGAAGGCCGCGGCTTTCTCCAAGTGAAATGGGTTCTTCAGATTTGGGAGTAGCAGACAATGGCAAGATTGAGTGCTTTTGCCGATGAGGTCACCGAGGACTTTCTCGCTCAGGTCGAGTACCTGGCGAAAGAGAAGGTGGGTTTCATCGAGCCGCGATTCATCAATCGCAAGAACATCATGGACCTGAGCCGCAGTGAGCTGGATGAGGCGCGGAAGCTGATTCGCGATCACGGCCTGAAGGTCAGCGCGATCGGTTCGCCGATTGGCAAGGTCCGGCTCGATGAACCCTTCGGGCCGCACTTGGACAAGTTCAAACACGCCGTGGAGCTGGCGTTGTTCCTCGAGACGCCCTTCATTCGCATGTTCAGCTACTACGCTCCCGAGGGCAAGGACATCGACGAGTACCGTGACCAGGTCATGGATCGCATGGCCGCAAAGGTTGACGTTGTTAAGGACGTGGATGTCACGATGGTTCACGAGAACGAGGCTCGCATCTACGGCCATACCGCCGAGAACTGCGTTGATCTGATCGAGGCTGTCGGTTCGGAGAAGCTGCGCCTGGCCTACGACCCGGCCAACTTCGTCTGGGGCGAGAAGATCACCAACAATGTCGAGGTCTGTTGGCCTGTGATGCAGCCGTACGTCGTGCACGTTCATATCAAGGACTGGAAGCTCGGCTCCAAGGACGTCGGCAGTATCCCCGGCCAAGGGGACGGGCAGATCAAGGAGTTGCTGGCGGAACTGGCAGCCATGAACTACGATGCATGCCTGACGATGGAGCCCCATCTGAAGACGGGCGGGCAGTTCGGTGGTTCAACGGGCCCGGAGCTGTTCTCCCAGGCTATCGCGGCCGTCAGGGCGCTGGCGGACGAGGTGGGGCTGCCGTGCGATTGATTCGCGAAAGGGAAATCCGAAACAAATTCAAATGACTGAAATTCAAAATCCCAAACGGCACCATCGCCTGGCGCCAGCGTCTCGGTCATTTGAGTCTTTGGATTTCGAGCTTGTTTCGAATTTCGGATTTCGATATTCGGATTTGAATGGGGTATGCTGATATGAAGACTTGGAACATCGGAGTGGTTGGGTCAGGGTTGATTGCAGACTTTCACGCGCGGGCGATTGGGGACATTCCCAACGCTAAGTTCACGGCCTGCTGCGACAAGGTCCCCGAGCGCGCTGCGACGCTGGCCGAGAAATACGGCGCGAAGGCGTTCACGAGCTACGAGGAGATGGTCAAAAGCGACTCCGTCGATATCGTCACGATCGCAACGCCGAGCGGCCTGCACATGGAGCCGACGGTTGCTGCCGCCAAGGCGGGAAAGCACGTGCTTTGCGAGAAGCCGCTGGAGATCAGCCTTCAGCGCATCGACGCCATGGTCGAGGCCCATGAGAAAGCGGGGACACGTCTGGGCGGCATCTTCCCCTATCGGTTCAACAACCTGATGATTCCGCTGCGCGATGCGATTGAGTCGGGCCGCTTCGGGACGATCACCTACGCCGGTGTCTATGTACCCTGGTGGCGCACCGATGAATACTACCAAGACTCGTGGCACGGGACCTGGGCGCTCGACGGCGGGGGGGCGCTGATGAACCAGTCCATTCACATGATCGACATGCTGTGCGATCTCATGCCGCCCATCGAGTCCGTGCAGGCCTACACCGGGACGCTCGGCCATACGATGGAGGCCGAGGATGCCGCCACGGCCGTCCTGCGCTATACCAGCGGGGCGCTGGGCATCATCTACGGGACGACGGCCTCTTATCCTGGTCAGTTCCGACGCTTCGAGATCACCGGGACCCAAGGCACCGCGGTCAACGTCGAGAACAGTATTACGTTGTGGGAGTTCGCCGACAAGCGGCCGGAAGACAAAGAGATTCGGCGTCAGTTCATGAAGATCGAAGGCGGCGGTGGCGTTGCCGACCCGGCGGCGATCAATTACGAGAACCATACGCGGAACTTCAAAGCGTTCCTGGACGCACTGGAGAAGGGCGAGGATTTCTCGATCAGCGGCCCCGAAGCCCGCAAGGCTGTCGAGGTCATCCTGGCCATCTACAAATCGGCCCGGGAAGGTCGGCTGGTCAAGCTCGGTTGAGCGGAGCCGGTCTCAGGCCGGTGGGTTGCCCTCGGGGCCCTTCGGCGTCGATTCGGCGACGGATGTCACTTGGGGATGCCGCTCCTTGCGTACGTTCAGCTTCGAGGGCTTTTCGCGGGTGAACTTGAGGCCGGCTCCACTGAAGATCTCCCTTACCTCCTGGAGGAACTCCACGTATTGCAGCAGGGCCCAGGCGCTGTTGGTCCAGCGCATCTGGTAGCCGCGTTGATGCGCCTGCTTCTCCATCAGGAGACGCTTGCCGCGGTTGAACACGACATAGTCCAGGGCTTGGGCGATCTGCTCGACCGAAGGCTCGCCCGGATCGACGAGAATGCCACGGGCATAGCGCCCGATGAGCAGCCCCTCGGGGCACCTCTTGTTGGAGTGGATCAACTCGCGGGCATACCTGAACTTTGTCGTGATGGCGGCCCGGCCGGAACCCAGCGTGTCGGCCAGAATGCCGCTGGAGATCTGCTGCATGTTCAGATAGGGCAGCAGCATCGCGTTCGTGGCCCCGTAGAGCTCCAGCAACGTGTGATCGCTGAGGAACGTATCGAGGAAGACCACCTCACAGTCGTCGAATTTGGCGGTGCCCAGTTCTTTGGCCGTACACCAGGTGACCTTGGCTTCTTCCAGGGCCTGGTCGATCTGCGCCCGGAATTCGCGGTAGGGCGCGCCGCCCTCGGCCTTGATGAATTCGGGGTGACACTGACCGGCGACGAGGTAGACCATGCGTCGTCTCTGCTCGTCCGTGCAAGACTCGCGCAGGAAGCGGCCATAAGCGCGAAGCCCGTACTGCAGGCCTTTGTCCGGCGAGAGCAGGCCGAGCGTGGTGATGAGAAAGCGGTTCTCCAGTCCGTACTCGCGTTTGATCGAGAGGCGATTGAACTGCGAGGGGTGCTGCATCCGGATACCGTGGTCGATGTGCTTGAGCTTGTCGTGCGGAATCCCGTACGTGTCGGATTCGAGGATTTGAATCGCGCTTTCGGTGGTCACGATGAGCCCATCGCTGAATCTGGCGAGGTCCTGGATAGTCGCCTTTTGGTGCGGGTCGGGGGCGTCGAGCACGGTATGGAGGTAGACAAGCGTGGCCAGCCCGCTTTTGCGAAAGGCCTTGGCCATCTCGACGAAGTTGTTGCCCTGTCCGTTGTTGCCCTGCGCGTCCGGGTCCAGCCCGAATTCGTGCTGTAGCGCCACAACGGTGGGGTTCTTGCCCTCGGCCGCCCGGGTGACAATGTGGGTGATGGTGTCCCGCCACGACTTGGGGTCGTATTGGTCGATGATCAGATCGACCGGGATGTCATAGGGTCCGTGCCCGTTGTCAATGGCCGCCACGCGGATATGGCCGACTTCGGCGGTGAAGTGGGCCAAGGCCGTCGCCAGATCGCGGGAGAACGTCCCTATTCCGCACCTACGCGGGGGATAGGTGCTGACGATACGAATGTTGTAAGGCATGGAAAACTGACCTCCCAGTCGTTCGTTCAAATCCGTTCAGTGCCTCTCGACATCAGATGGTGGCAAGGACCCCTCGCACATAACCCACCGACTCGGCCACGCCCGGCAGCGGATCGTTGTCATCCTTCTCGTGCTCGAACGAGACGACACCGGCGTAGTCGATCTTGACCAGCGTTCGGAGGAACTTCGGGATATCGATCACGCCGCGTCCGATTTCTACGGTCGAGCCTCGGGCGGTGGCGGCCGAGACGTCCTTGATGTGTACGTCGTAAAGCCGGTCGGCGTACTTCTCGGCCGGTTCCGACGGGTCGATGCCGGCCCGCATCGTGTGGCCGATATCGATGCAGAGGCCGATTCGCCTGTCGAGATTCTTGACCAGCTCGTAGGCCGTCTCCGGCACGGGATAGACGTTGTCGCCCGGCCCGTGGTTGTGAATCGCCACCTTGATGTCGTATTCCTTGACCATCTGGTCCACCAGGGGCAGCAGATCGTGATTGGGCACGCCGACGATGATGTTCATGCCGGCCGCCTTGGCGTAAGCGAACCCCTGACGGACCTGCTGCTCGTTTCGCATGTAGATGACGCCGCCTCCGTAGAGGTTTATGCCTGCGTCTTTGACCTTGGCGACGACGGCTTTGATCTGCTCCGGGCTGCTGTTCAGCGGCAGATGGAAATCCTTGAAGCAGATATATTTAAGGGCGAGTCGGTTGGTCATCTTCAGCGTCGGGTCCAGGTCGAATTTCCGCAGGGTGTACGAGGTCATGCCCAGTTCGAATTTTGCTTTCCTGGTCGAGCCCTCACTGGCCCGGGCGGCGCTGAGGCCCAGGCTGGGGATGCCCGTTAGCGACACGGCGGCGCTGGCGGATGCAAGCTGCAGGAATCGTCTTCGGTTCCGGGGTGAGTCCATGAATGCCTTCTCCTTTTCAACAACAGCACTTCAGACCATGGGATAGCCCACACGACGGGCACCCCCAGCATCATACCACAATGGCGGGGCGAGATTGAGGGGAAAAGTCGGCCGGGTTTGGAGCGGTCGCCACGGGCTGGGAATGATGACCAGCCCGTAGCCATCTGCGTTGACACTGGATCGCCGGCGCGTTAGGTTACGGTTCAATCGGCCCGGGCGGGCCTTGTCAATTGTGAGGAACCTACCATGAGAAGCAGGAATCGGCGAAAGGACAGAGGAAACGCGTTGGACGGATGCCGGGCACTATCGAGACGGGGTTTTCTGAAGACCTCGGCGGCCCTGGGGGCGTCTCTGGCTTTGCCTACGATTGTCCCTTCGAGCGTATTCGGGGCCGCGGCACCGAGCGAGCGCATCACGGTGGGCTGCATCGGGGTCGGACGCATGGGGACCGGCGACCTGAAAGAGGCCCTAGGGTTCAAGCAGGTGCAGGTGGTCGCGGTCTGCGACGTTGACTCCAATCGCGTCAAGGACGCCCGGACGCTGGTGGAATCCTACTATCGGGACCGTGGCGCTGGCGATTCCTACAAGGGGTGCGCCACCTACGGCGATTTCCGGGAACTGCTGGCCCGAGGCGACATCGACGCCGTGCAGATCGCGACCCCCGACCACTGGCACGCGCTTCCGGCCATCGCAGCGGCCAAGGCCGGCAAAGATGTCTTCCTGCAGAAACCCCTGACGCTGACCATTCGCGAAGGGCGCGTCCTCAGTGATACGGTCCGCCGCTACGGACGTGTTTTCCAGACGGGTAGCCAGCAGCGGTCGGATGCCCGCTTTCGACAGGCCTGCGAATTGGTGCGGAACGGCCGTATCGGCAAGCTCCAGACCGTAAAAGTGGGATTTGACATCGATCCTGGCACCGGTCCCGTCCCGCCCATGCCTGTGCCTGAGAATCTTGACTACGACATGTGGCTCGGCCCTGCTCCGTGGGCGCCTTACACCGAACAGCGGGTGCATCCTCAGAACAGTATTACCGGCCGGCCGGGATGGCTGCGGATATCCGACTACGGCGCCGGCATGATCACCGGCTGGGGCAGTCACCACAACGACATCGCCCAATGGGGAATGGGCACCATGCACACCGGGCCGGTGGAGGTCGAGGCCCGAGCCGAGTTCCCCAAGGACGGACTCTGGAATGTCCATGGGCTGTTCCACATCGAGTATACCTACGCCAGCGGCGTCAAGGTCATCTGCACCGACAATCGTGAGAACAAGCAGGGCGTGCTGTTCGAGGGCACGGACGGCTGGATCTATGTGAAGCGCGGAGCCATCCAGGCTGAGCCGGCCTCGTTGCTGGAGGAGACGATTGGCCCGGATGGGATCAAGCTCTATGTGAGCAACAACCACAAGGGCAACTTCTACGACTGTATCAAGTCACGGGCCGAGACGATTGCCCCGGTGGAAGTGGCCCATCGCTCGTGTACCGTCTGCCTGCTGGGCGATATCGCGATGCGGCTCGGTCGAAAGCTCAGGTGGGACCCGAAGGCCGAGATCTTTGTCGGGGACGCGGAAGCGAATCGGATGGTTTCCAAGCCGATGCGCAGTCCCTGGTACTTGTGAGCCGCCGCGCGTAAGGCTGGCTCGTTTTGCGGAGTGGACCATGAACGATAGACATAGACGTCGACGTCTTTGTGCATTGTTGCCGGTCTGTTTGCTGGTTTGCGCATCGGCGGCGGCGAAACCGCCGCTGGTTACGGCCAAGATCGAGACAGACCGCGTGCGCATTGTGGTCGATGTGGACGGCAAGCGCTTCACCTGCTACAAGTACGGCTCCCTCCAGAAGTACCCGTATTTCTGGCCGGTCAACGGTCCGACCTCGGGCAAATCCATCACCACCGAGAGCTCGTGGCCTTGGCCGCACCATCGTTCGCTGTTCTTCGGCTGCGACCAGGTCAACGGGGGCAATTACTGGCAGGACGAGAACGCGCGAGGCCAGATCCTCTCGCAGGGCCCCAAGATCGTAGTGGCCTCCGGCTCATCCGTAGTCTTCGAAGATCAATGTCTCTGGCGGCAGCCGGGCCAGGAGCCTGTCATGCGTGACCGCCGCAAGGTCACAATCTCCGTGCCCAGCCCCAACCTGCGCGTCATAGATTTTGAAGTCACCCTTGATCCGCTGACGGACATTCGTATCGGCAAGACCAATCACTCGCTTTTCTCGGCCCGCGTCGTGCCGGAATTGAGTGTTGATGACGGCGGGACTCTGGTAAACGCCCAGGCAGACCTCAGTGAGAAGGGGACTTTCGGCGTGGCTTCACCCTGGTGTGACTATAGCGGCCGCCGGGAGGGTGTGGCTGAGGGTCTGGCCATTTTCCAGAACCCCCAAAACCGCTGGTATCCCTCCAAGTGGTTTACCCGAGACTACGGGTTCTTTTCGCCGACCCCGATGTATTGGCCCGAGGGCCAGCACACCGAAATTCCCAAAGGTCAACCTCTGACGCTGCGCTACCGCGTGGTGGCCCACGACGGTGATGCGAACGAAGCCGGGATCGCCAAGCTGTTCGAGGAATATCAGGCCGGCGCAGGATCATCGGCTGCGGGGCAGTAGCAAGAAGGAGAATGGCATGAGCAAAAAGACGGTTCGGGCCGGTATCGTGGGCGCCGGGTTCTCGGCGTCGTTTCATTTTGAAGCGATCAAGAAGGTCTACGGCACGAACGTCGAAATCAAGGGTGTCCACGCGCTCCAGGGTGCTGAGGCTTACGCTGAGTCACACGGCATCCCCATCTACGACACGTTGGAACGGCTTCTTGACGAGGTGGATGTGATTCACTGCTGCACCACGGCTTCTTCCCATGAGTCGGTTGCCGTCGCGGCCCTGCAGCGCGACAAGTTCGCTATCGTGGAGAAACCGTTGACGGGTTACTTTGGGGACGGCTCGGACGACTTCAACGCCGAGAACCTCTCGAAGGAACTTGCCCTGAAGGAGGCGTTGGCAAGCGTTCAGCGGATGCTCGACGCCGAGGCCAAGAGCAAGGGGCGGATTCTCTATGCCGAGAACTGGGTCTACGCACCGTCTATCCAGAAGGAGCGAGAGATCATCGAGAAGACCGGCGCACAGATCCTCTGGATTCACGGTGAGGAGGCGCACTCGGGGTCCCATGCCCGCACGTATGCCTACTGGAAGTATTCCGGCGGCGGCGTGATGATCGGCAAGGGCTGCCATCCGCTCAGCGCGGCGCTGTATCTGAAGCGTGTGGAAGGCCAAGCCCGCGACGGCCAGCCCATACGGCCCAAGACGGTGACGGCCCGCACGCATGCCCTGACCCGCATGGCGAACTTCCGAGACGAGGGGCACATCCGCCGTGACTACTTCGACATCGACGATTTCTCGGTGATGCACGTCGTTTTCGACGACGGCACGCTGGCGACGATCTTTGCTTCGGATATTATCCTGGGCGGGATCCACAACTGGCTGGAGGTCGCGGCCAACAACCACCGGACGGTCTGCAATATCAATCCGAATACGGCGATACAGGCCTACAACCCCGTCGAGGCCAACTTCGAGGATATCTATGTGGTCGAGAAGACCGGCACCAAGCAGGGGTGGTCGAACCCATCACCCGACGAGGACTGGTTCACGGGCTATCCGCAGGAGATCGAGGCCTTCTACTGCACGGCGGCTTATGGCGAGCCTCTCGCCAGTGACAGCCGCCTGGCCGCCGATTGCATAGCAACCATCTATAGCGCTTATGTTTCCGCCGAACGCTCTGGCGCTGAGGT
>CAYNQP010000109.1:0-9501 GCA_964399325.1 uncultured Pirellulales bacterium | reverse complement strand
CCACCGGGTCGCATGGAGTCGAAGAAGAGTGAAAGGCCGTCGGCCGATACGATTGGGTCATTGTCCCAAACCGAACTGTTGACAGTAGGCCCCAGGTTGGTGGGAGTGCCGAAGACGAAATCGGCTTTCGCTGCCCGGCCACCTAAGAGGACACCTACCACAACTGCCAACCATATCGTTCTCAACCCACAATCACTTGCCTGTCTCATCGTTCTGTCCTTCCAATGAATTCCTGCTGCCCCCACCTATGAACTCGGAAAAGATCTGGAATCTTGCGCGAAACACTCACGGCTTCAGCGCGCGGTCGTAGATACGGCCGTCGTCGATCCGGCCTGAGAAGAAGCTGGTCACTACGGGGGAACTGCCGGCTGTCCGCCCTGTTCTCGGCCGGGGTACAGAACATGACTGCCCAGCAGCATGATCAGTCGAATGGCTGCGGTACGAAACCAGGTGTTCATCATCTATCAGCCCTCCGAAAGAGGAATCTCCATTGTCTACATTATGCCCTTTTCGGCAGGTCGGGGCTATACGTAGAACTACGTATTTCTGCGGAAACGGGCCCTATTTCTGAGCGAAGAACGGGCATGGGCGTAGAAAGGACCGCCATCTGGCTGACAGCCAACGATATGATGGGCCATTTGCTCGGGCACAAGGAACGCCGGGAGCGCGCTGGGACGAGGTCGCTGAGTCTCGTTCTTTTTGATGCGGCGGTCAGGGTGTGGTGGGCTCGTCGTACATGATGAAGGCCGGATCGTATTGGAACTTCTGGCCGCCGATCGACGCGTCGACCATCAGGCCCTGATCGGCTACGATGAATACGGCCATGCCGTAGTGGTAGTCGGTCCTGTCCGCCGACCCGGCCGTCAGTGCCACGGCCGTCACCTGGGCGGACATCGTGAAGCCGCCCGCCGTGAACCGGTCAAGGTCCGACTTGTCGCGGAAGAAGATGATCTCGCGGAAGTACTGGCCTCCGAAGGAAAGCCCCACGCTCGCTTGGGACATACTGCAGTAACCGACCTTGACGCCTTGGGCAAAGACCTCGCCCCAGCCGTGGGCGCCGCCGACCACCAGGGCGCCTTTGGTGATCTCGGGCAGTACCGCATAGCCATAGGATCTGTCAAAGTATGCCTGGATGCTGGGGTCCGTGGCCTTGGACAGCGCCACCGCCCGTTCGACCTGGGCCGAGAGCACATCTCGCGACGCCGCCGTCTCGGGCCTCGTTGCACAGCCCACACCTAACGCCATCATGCAAACCAACCCAACCGCCAATCCGACCTTCATGGTCTATTCTCCTTCGACATCCTGTCTCTATTGCGAAGATTGCGGCACGCGTAGGGCAGCGCTGCCTATACGCCACCATCCTACCGTCATTGACCCATCACCGCAACAGCCCTCCTGCGAACGTCACAGATGGCGGTGCACGAAAGAAAGGCTGCAGGCCGAAGCCTACAGCCCTCGTGCTCTTCGTGTTGGCATTGTGGTCACATCGCTCGACGTCGGCGGGAGCGGCGGACAATCAGCACAGCAGGTGCACCTGCCAGGGCCAGCACGGAGATGGCCACGCCGGCCTTGGCGGCGCCGGGCACAGCCAACTGCTCGAAGTCCTCAGGGATCTCGGGATTAAAGAGGCTCTCGTCGAAACCGACATCGAATTCCCACACGTCATTGATCTCCGTGAGGCGCATTTTGCGATACCCTGTCACCAGACACGGATTGATTTCGCCCTCGCCCTCTACCTGGATCGGCAGTCGCCTATGGGGATCGGCCCACATGCGAACGTTCAACGAGTGGACCGAGAAGAAGAAATTGAAGATCGTCGAATTCAAACCCAGACCTCCGAGAATGCGGTCCGAAAGATCAGAGATCTCAAATCCAACCGCCTCGATGCCTTGTACCTGCTTGGGACCGATCTGGCGATAGTCCCCAGAGGCCCAGAGGCCTTCGAAGAGACTCTCGGGCGTGACCTGCTGGGCCCGGTCACGATAGTTCGGCGAAATCTCCATGCGATAGTACTTCTTGACGGTCGGGAACATTACGGTTGCCATCCCGCTAGGCAGATGATAGGTGACGTAGATCAGAAGTTCGCCCTGGGCGTTGTAGGTTCGATCGGCGTAGCCATAGTGAATGCTGAATGATTTCTCCACCGGCAAGGCGTAGGTGGGCGTCTCATCGTCTCCGAAGAAGCAATTGCGCATGCCCGTGACGCGGGCGGTTTCCTGTTCCTCGAAGGCCTTCTGCACATCCGCCAACGCGATACTCTCGGGAACGATGCCATTGCCACCGGGAAATAGAAACGAAAGGGCCACAAGAAGAACGGCGGCGACACTGGCGTATTTTGTATATCGACTGGTCATGATGCACCTCCAAATTCGCATGAGTTGAATTCTTGGATGCCAGGCCGCCCGGGGGAAACCCGCCGCCGCCAGCTTCGCTTCTTCGGGGAACTTCTCGGCCCACTTGTCGATATCGAAGTCGGCGGGCTCACGATGCAAGTGCCTGCCAAGCATCTCGTCGACCCGGTTGTCATCATCATGGCGTTTCATCGGTCGTCGTCCCCGAAACCATTGGCCTTCATGGACCTGGCGATCTGCTTTCGAGCCCGACGGAGTCTCCCGTTGATCGCCTGCGGCGAGAGGCCCAGCACGCTCGACATCTTCTCGTACGTCATCGCGTTATAGTACCGCAAGAACACGACCTGCCGCAGAGGCTCAGGCAACGATCGCACCGCCTCGGTCAGCATCGCTTTCTCATCGCCGTCACCATCATGGCCGGCCCGTAGAGACGCAACATTTTGCGTCTCAGCACCTGCCCTGCGATGTCGCTTACGCTCGGTGAGCGTGTCCTTGGCGATGTTGCGGCAGATCGTGCCCAGCCAGGCGCCGAAGCGTTGCGGCTGACGGAGCGTCCGGAGCCGGTAACACGCCTCGGCGACGGCCTCCTGGGCCACGTCCTCCGCCAGGTGCCTGTCGGACACCACGGCATGGGCCGTCGCGACCAGCGCCGGGTAGTACCGCCTAATCAACTCGGCGAAGCCGGCCCTATCGCCCTGCAGAGCCCGCTGAACAAGAATCTCATCTGCCGGTTCGTTCATTCAGTGCCATCAAAGAAACAAGCCTGTTTCCAACTTCACCCCTAAGTCTCCGATGCCGCGCACAATGGGCGCAGAAAATGATTATATCTCACTATTCACACCGCAGACAGGGTGATGACAGCAACGGGCAGGACTGGTGGGCAGGCACAGCCATCGCGCTGGGCGCAGCATTGGCGTGGACAAGACCGGCTACGGGGTGCGTCCGGCTCATGTTACCTCGGCGGAGCGATGCCGGCGCTCAGCGGTGTGTGCGGCCGCAGACGATGTGATAAGGCTGCCGGGTGTTGGGGCAGCGTCGCTCGATCTGCTCATAAAGACGTCGAAACAGGCCCACGTAGTTCAAGAACAGGCCTCGGCCGTTCTGGTGGACACGCCGGACGCGGGCGAAGCGACTCGGGACATCGACAGCGTGCATTTGACCACAACAGGGGCATTCGATCTGATGGTGACTTGCCATTCCAGCACACCCTTCCTGCCTGTCGCGAAGTGAGGGACCATCGGGTCGGACGAGGGCCGATTGCTCAGTTCAACGTCCATCCGTGGGCGGACCGTTGAGACGGGGATCCGGCCGAGATTGGTGCAAGCGATCTAAACGTCGATCCGGACAAACGCGATCACCCATTGCCGCCGGCGCTCGAACAGGTTACAATGGGCACGCAAGGCATGCGGTTGTTCTGCAAAGGGATGCGACGATGAAGATATGCACGAAGTCGATTCTCATAGTCGCCAGCGTTCTGGGCGTCGAGATGGCGGCTCCCTGCGCATGCATCTCGATCGACTTCCTCGGGACTGTCTCAGGGTACGGCCAATAGGCGGAGACTCATGCAAATGACAATTGACGATGCTGCCGGCACAGTAGACGGCAACAAGGAGCCGTGGCTGGCCGCAAGCTTCTCCTTATTGGTGCCAGGGGCAGGCCAGTTGTATTGCGGTTTCTGGTGCGCGGGGATCGCCCTTATGTTCTTGTGGACGCTGCTCAGCGTCGGGCTTGTAGGTTCTCTCATTGCGCTGCAAGTGCCTACGGTAGTGCTCGTCGCGGTGTTCCTCGCCTATTTCGCCCTGTGGATAGGGGCCATACTGGCTGCATTCCTTGCCGCCAAGAGAGGCAACACTGCCGACTTCGAGAGTCGGCGAACTCAAGGCCGGGACCCATGGCGGGCAGTCTTCTACAATCTGGTTGTGCCCGGCGTAGGACACCTGTATCTGGGCAGATGGTTCATAGGCGGCGTGGCTGTCACCCTTGCCGGTGCTCTTGCGGGACGCCCGAGCACTTACTCTGGGATCGCCCTCGTAGCGTTGCGTACGCTCGCTGCCTTTCATGTGCATTTCATAGCCAGCGACTATCGCCCCAAGCCCAGACGACCGTTGATCCTGTTGGCCGCATTGGTGCCGGCTGTGTCCCTTCTGAACGGCCCCCTTATGGCGTCACTGGTCATAAGGCCCTACGTGGGTGAGGTCTACCTTATCAGCGGGCAGAGCATGGCACCCACGCTGTGGAAAGGCACACGAATCGTGGCCAACAAACTCACATATCGCTGGCACGAGCCTGCTGTCGGTGATATCGCTGTGCTCACCCCACCGGATCATCCTCTGGTTATCGACAGGACAGTGGTGTGCCACCGCATTGTCGCAATTGGTGGACAGACGGTGCAGGTACGCGGCGGATTTGTCTGGATCGATGGTGAGTATGCCGAACCCCACGAGACCCCTCATCGCTTCATCACTTCCATAGCCGTTAACGACAAGAACGCGTCTTATTTCGCCTATGGCGTCAGCGAGCCATACCGTGTCCCCGAAGGCTGTTATTTCGTCCTCGGCGACAACCGGGCCATCAGTCTCGACAGCCGCGGCTACGGCGCCATGCCGAGAAAGAGCATAACCGGCAAAGTCGTCCGAGTGCTCTGGCCTCTCAATACTCTTCCTCTGTACGACAAAGAGCGCAGATGAGGCACGTCAGCCTTCCTCGCTATGGCTTATCCATCATGCGGCGGGAGATGCGGGTGGCGAGCTTCCGGGGGCTGATGCGCAGCAGGGCGTGAATGGTGAGCTTGTTGAGCAGGCCGGGGACGATGAGGGTCTTGCCTTGGAGCATCGCGCGGTAGCCGCACTCGGCGACGTCGCGGGCCGATGCGCCTGTAACGAAGCCGCGTGCGTCCTGAAGACCGGCGCGCTCAATGAACTCCGTCTCGACGGGACCGGGACAGAGGGCGGTGACGGTGACGCCGGTGCCGGCCAGCTCGCTGGCGATGGCCTCGCTGAACGAGACTACAAAGGCTTTGCTTGCGTAATAGACCGACTGCAGCGGTCCGGCCACGAAGCCGGCCATCGAGGCGACGTTGAGAATCCGCCCGCGGTGGCGCGCCACCATCTCCGGCACAAATAGTCGCGTCAAGGCCGCCAAGGCCACGACGTTCACCTGGATCATCGCCTCGTTTCTTTCCCAATCCTGCTCGTGGAAGAAACCGCGATAGCCGAAGCCGGCGTTGTTGATCAGATAGTCGATCCGGACGCCGCGCGATTTGATTTCGTCGTGGACTTGCTTCGGCGCATCGGCCTGCGCCAGATCCTTGACAAGCGTCTGCACCGTGACATGGTGCGCCGCCTCCAATTCGGCCTTGAGCGCTTCGAGTCGATCCGCGCGTCGGGCCAGAATTACGAGATCCCCGCCGCGAGCCGCATGGACCCGCGCGAGCTCGGCCCCAATCCCGCTCGACGCCCCTGTTACCAGCGCCGTCTTGTTGTCGTTCGCCATTGATGCTCTCCCTCAGGCACATTGCGTTCATCCTGTGCCTTCGGTCTCTCGATGGCACCGGTCTTCTGCAGAAAGTAGACAACGAGCCAGCACAAGGACGCCCAGGTCAGGCCTCCGCTCCAGCCTGCCAGAACGTCCGTCGGATAGTGCACGCCGAGGTAGACGCGGCTAAAGCCGATCAGCAGCGTGATGATCAGGCCCACGCTGATGAAGTAGACCTGGAAGCGCCGCTCGCTGCTCGTGCGGGCCAGCAACACCGCCAGCGTCATATAGACCACCGCCGAGAGCATCGAGTGGCCACTGGGGAAGCTGGCGGTCACGATGTAAGGCAGGTTGGCGGCGAACTCCGGGCGGGGCCGGTCGAAGAACGCCTTCATGCCGAACGTCAGGGCCACCCCGCCTCCGACAACCACGGCCAAAACGAGCAAGGTGCGGTAACGCTTTCGCATCAGCAGGTATCCGGCGCAACCCAGTGTCACCAGCGTCAGCACCGAGGAGCTGCCCAGAGCCGTCAGGTCTTGCCACATCGCCTCGAACCACGCCGGACCGATCGACTGGCGCGGGTCCTGGGGCGAGCGAAGACACTGGACCGCCCATTCATCGAACCGCTGCGCGCTGCCTTCCATGACCTCATCGGCCAGCTCCGCCACCACCCACGTGCCGATCACGACAAAAGCCAGGACGACGAGCATGGCCAGATCGACATTCTGCCGCAGCCAGCGCCAGAGGCCGAGCGTTTTCGCCTTTGCTTTGTGTCGTGCCGTTCGCGTCATACGCGCTGGGTGTCGACCGACGGTCAGAACCGATAGAGGACTCCGACGTTGATCCCGATGCCGTCGGCGTTGGCCTTGGTGACATCGCCAAGTTCCGCCTTGGTTTGATGGACATCGGTCTGTAGGAACAGCCAACGGGCCTCAGCCATTATCGAGATGCGCTGGAGCCCGATTTCCAGACCGGCCAGGGGAAAGAAGCCCACGTCGTTGTCGACATCGGCTCCGCGGCCTTCGAAGAGGTAATAGCCCACGCCGGCGCCGGCGTACGGGACGATCCGCTCGCCGAGCATCGGGAAGTTGAAGAGCCCGGCCACTTCCAGCGGGATCATGTCCACATGGGTGTCGCTGAACTCAATGTAGCTGGCCCGGACGTCCACGCTGACCCTGTCGAGCGGATTGAACTCCAGCTTGACTCCGCCGCCATAGCCCGTGCCGAAGTCATCGGCATCCAGCGACGATCCGAACGCGCCCACCTCAACGCCTCGGCCATGCGAGCAACCGCCGCTGACCACCGCCAGAACGGCCAGCAACGCCAAACCTGCAATTCCTTTTGCATTCATCTGCGACTCCTTCGCAATGAGATTTCCCTTCGTGGGCTCTTGCGACACATCGACGACGCAAGAGCCGGATCCCAAAATATGCTGACAAGCTATACCACCGACGAGTGTCCTGCAACGAGAAAAATACTCGTCCAACCACTATCTGATTCCAAAGCCGCCACACGGGTGGCATCTTCAAGTCCGCAGGACTTGGGGAGGGTTCAAGCCACTGAAGAAACGTCGCTTCCTTCGACAGCGCCAGGGCCCAACGAGTGGCCTGGTCCCTCGTTGAGCCATCCACACAAACGTTTTTGAAATGGAGGTGAATCATGCCCAAACCGAAACCATTAACCAGACGACAGCGGGCCGTGATCGAGGATCTCTTCACGGCCGAGATGGAGGAGCCGGAAGTGCTCGACAAACACGATGTCAGCCGGAATCTCTACAACCGATGGCTGGCCGACGAGCGATTCGAGGCGGCGTTCGAGAAGCGGATCGCCCAGGCCTACCTTGCCGGCCGCGTCATCCTGGCCCGCTACGCTCACGCGGCGGCCTTCAAGCTCGTCGAACTGACCGCATGTAAAGACAAGCCGGACATCGCCCGCAGGGCCTGCCTCGACATCATCGGCACGGAGAACCCCACCCCCACCGATCCCACCGCCGAGACCCAACAAGACGATCCCACCTTAGCCACCGCCCCCCTTACCCCCGAAACCGCCAGCCGCATCCTGGCCCTCCTCGCCGAGGGAAAGCAGATTGTGGGAAACTGATGTGCTCGTTGACTCGTATGATGACTATGCGACCTGGATTTCTCAAGTCGGGCTTTACATCTGGCCGAAGAGATTGTATATTTGCAGATATGGGTATGAAAGGGGCTGGCATGGCGGATAATTGTGAGACGACCACGAGGGAAGATGTCTGTAAGGACGAAGCTTTCGAGATTCTCGAGCGCGCTTTGGCCCAGCCTGGGGTCAAGGAAATGATGTCTGTTTATCGACAGTGGGAATCACTGCGAGAGGCTGTACAGCCTTATAGCCAAGCAGCATCGTGCAAGACCGTGGTAGCTTTGGCAGATACATCGACCCCGACTGGATTGCGGACTTCATAGAAGAGGAAGCAGAGTGCCAACCTGGAGTGAGATCCTTGCGGAATTGGTCCAATCTCAGTCCCAGACGGGCATGGCCCAATTCGATGCAATCAGACGCAAGTATTTGGTCAAGACGTACGCAGCAACCAGACGGAACGTGATTCTCTACGCATCCAACTGGACGCAACCAGACGCGGGCATCTCCCCAGGATTAGTCAGCATCGTCGATGAAGACTTGCAGGGACTGATGGAGGTCGTTCATGGATTGGAGGGCCCGAACCTTGATCTAATTCTGCACAGCCCCGGTGGTTCGGCAGAAGCGGCAGAGGCTTTTGTTACATACTTGCGGTCAAAGTTCAGCCACATCCGAGTGGTTGTTCCCCAAATGGCCATGTCGGCTGCTACAATGATTGCCTGTGCGGCTGATGTCGTTGTTCTAGGTAAGCATTCATTCTTGGGCCCCATTGATCCTCAGTTCGTTATGAACACGCCCCTCGGTATGAGAATGGCGCCCGCCCAGGCGATTCTCGATCAATTCGAACAAGCCAAGATCGAGTGTACGGACCCGGCCAAGATGGGAGCTTGGTTGCCCATGCTGACCCAATATGGGCCTGATCTGCTTATCCAATGTAGGAATGCCCTTCAGATGTCACAAAGGCTCATTGAGAACTGGCTAGTGGCCTATATGTTCAGAGAGGACCCAGAAAAGGACAAGAAGTCGAAGGATATTGCAGCCTAGCTGTCTGACCACGGCGAGTTCAAGAGCCACGGGCGTCATATTCCAAGGTCTGAGGTGGAGCGCCGGGGCTTGCGTGTCGAACATCTGGAGAGAAACCAACAGACTCAGGATTTCTTCCTATCTGTTTTTCATGCGACCACGCACACTTTTGCTGGTACTGCCGCGGTCAAGATCATAGAGAACCATCTCGGCAAGGCCTATATCAAACAGGCCAGACCTGTTGCCGTCCAAACACCACAAACGCCACCCCAGCCTCCGCAGGAAACATCGCATAAGGACCTTCCGAAGCCTAACTGAAGCTTTGTACGCAGGTTTCTCGACCGTGTTTTTCTCACCCACGCGTCCTCAAACACAGTCATTCCTTCACTCGGCTGAGGTAGGAGGCGTCGGCGGTGCTGATGCGGACGGTGTCGCCGACGTTGATGAAGGGGGGGACGCGGGTCTTGAGGCCGGTTTCGAGGACGGCGTCTTTCAGTTGCTTCGTCGCGGTGGCGCCCTTGATGCCGGGGTCGCACTGGAC
>CAYNQP010000108.1:0-9524 GCA_964399325.1 uncultured Pirellulales bacterium | reverse complement strand
TTTGGCTTCAAAGGGGACAAGGCCGTGCTCGTGCGCAGTCTCCAGGTGGGCGAGCGATTCCTGGCCGAGGGAGACGCTGGCGATGCGCTGCGCCAAAGGCTGTTCCTCGATTGGGCGCAGCGCCAGGGCTACAACATGCTCTCGATAGCCGGCTGCCTGCCCAATCGCAGCAAAGGCCCCGGCCGAGCTTCGAACGCATCGGCGTTGTGGGACGCTGACAGACAGCAACCGGACCTGCTGGCGTACCGCCGGCTTGAATCGGTGCTGGACGACCTGGCGGCGCGGCAGATCCTAGTCTATCCCGCTTCCGGCCTTTTCGGTCGGGCGTCGGACTTTCCGAGAGACCGGGCCAAGCAAGATCTCTATCTCCGCTACACGCTGGCTCGACTCGGGTCGTATGGGAATATGGTGTGGATCGTCGGTGGCCCGGAGCCCTTACGCAGCAGCGACCCTTATCTGAGCAGGGACCAGATCGACCGGCTCGGCCGCACGATCAAAGCGATGGACCCTTTTGGCCATCTGCTCTGTGTCTCGAACGCCGTCGGCAACGATGTCTTCAAGGACGCGGACTGGACCTCCTGCGGTGTTCTGCAGGGCCCGAGGACCGCGAATCTCCGTCGACTCAGCCGGGTGCTGCTGCGGAACCATAGCGCCTCCAAGCCACTGTATGCTCAGCAAACGCTTTGGCTGGGTCGCAGTCGCCAGGCCGACTATTCCGCGGACGAGTTGCGTAAGAATGCGTATGTCCTGATGATGTCGGGCGCGACGGTCAACCTGGCCGACATGGGTGGCAGCGTCTCGTCGGGCCTGAGCGGAACGCTGGATTTGAGTCAGAAGATCCAGGCCCGTCATGATATTGTCAAGCGGGTCTGGGACTTCTTCGAGCCGATCCCGTTCTGGCGGATGAAGCCGCGACAGGACCTGGTGGACAACGGCTACTGTCTGGCGGAACCGGGACGGATGTACCTGGTCTACCTGGAGCAGCCCGGCACGGTCACGGTCGATGTGACCGAAGGGACGTATCGGGTCAAGTGGATCAACGCCCGCGATACCGGTGACGCGCGCGCGGCCGGGATCATCAACAGACGCCGAGACCTGACGAGCCCCCAGGAAGAGGACGATTGGCTGCTGTCACTGACGCGGGTCGAAGTGGTTGCCGGCGAGATCCGCCCATATTAGGTTTATCTCGCGCGGACCTTCTCGCAATACGACTGCCGTCAGAGGCGCCACGGACTGCGCATGGCGCGCGCGAGCAGCCGATTGGCTTCGGCGTCATCCACGCAGGTTTCCGTGTCGGGGTCCCAACGCAGCTTTCGGCCCAGACGCAGGCAGATATTGGCGACGTGACATGTGGACACGGAGCGGTGCGCGATCTCGGCCGGGGCGATGGGGGCGCGGCGCGTCTTGATGCAATCGAGGAAGTTGCGATGGTGGCCTGCCCAATTGGCGGCGTCCATCCAGGTCTGTCTCTGGAAGCGCTGCTGTTCGAGCAGTGATTCGGGCTGGGCGAGGACGTTGCCGCCGTCATCGGCGTAGACCCAGCCTTCGGTGCCCTGGAACATCACCGCCAATTCGCTGTTGTCGGTCGGCCAGAGCGGCCTTTCCTTCTTGTCGTGCATCAGAAGCTTGACACCGTTGGCATAGGTGGCCTCGACGTGCAGCGCAGTCGGGACATTGCCGAACCCGTCGCGGGGAAACTCGGCGGTGCCCTCGAACTCGACCGGGCCGGCGTGCTCGCTGTCGTTGGCCCACTGCGCCAAATCGTTGCAATGGGCACCCCAATCCGTGATCATGCCGCCGCTGTAGCTGAAGTTGTTGTTGTAGGCGTGCTCGTAGACGAAGCTCTTGTGGTACGGCCGGTAGGGGGCCGGCCCCAGCCATAGATCGTAGTTCAGTTCCGCCGGAACGGGCTGCGGTGGCAGCGTCGGACATGCCGAGCCGGCGCGGACGTAGCTGTGCAGCGTGGTGAGCCGGCCCAGCTTGCCGCTGCGGGCGAGTTGGACGGCGAATGCGAACGTCCTCATGCTGCGCCGCTGGGTGCCGCACTGATAGACCGTGCCGTATCGTTTGACCGTGTCGGCCAGGGCGCGCCCTTCGGCGACCGTCAGGGACATCGGTTTCTCGCAGTAGATATCCTTGCCGGCCTGCGCGGCCATGATCGACAGCGGCGAATGCCAGCGGTCGGAGGTCGCGATCAGCACGGCGTCGATGTCACGGCGGGCGAGAAGTTCACGGAAATCGACGGTGGTGGCGCAATCTGTGTTGCCGTAGTCCTCGTCCACAATGGCTTTCGCCTGGTTTCGCCGCTCGGTATCGACATCGCAGACCGCCACCCACTGCACATCGGTATGCGAAATGAAATTACGCATGTTCCGCTGCCCCTGCCCGCCGAGGCCGATCCCGCCCATCACGATTCGTTCACTCGGCGCGACAGTGCCGGCTCCGCCCAGCGCCGAGGCCGGGACCACGGAAGGAATCGCCAGAGCACCGAGCGTGGCGCCGGTCTGCTTGAGAAAACGTCGTCGTGAGGTCCGTGTCATGGTACGCATGTCCTATCCGGGCTCGCCCCGACCCATCGGGTCGACAAGGTCTGGTCTTGTGTCGGGACCATCGTAGCACGGCCCCCAGCGGTCCGGCAAGAGCTTTCCCCGGCGGCGCCGGCCGAGCAGTTTGAGTCTTACTCTTTCTGCTGCCTTGTGTTATAATCGTTCGGTAGATGCGATTGTGGCGAACAAGCCGTGTGTGAAATCTTGAGGAAAATCAGTAACCTTTGCGAAGATGGCACGTCATAAAGTATATAGATGGTTGCGCGCCGAGAGTATAACCCTTGGGTTCTGGGGCAGCGGTCGAGTCCCAGCTAAGGAGCCAGAGCCATGTCGTTTGCCAAGTCATTCAAGCAGAAAGTCCGAACCGTTCGCATTCGGTGCAGCCTGAACCTCCTGTTGCGTCAAGCGGGCGGGGTCCTGGCCTTTGCGGGTGGAATCGCGGCCCTGGCGGTTCTGGCCGAGCGTTTGCTGGCCGTGACCGTGCGGATGCCTCCGACGCTCTGGGCGTTTGGTGCGGCTGTCACGCTGTTTATCCTGGTTCCCTGGCTTCTCAGGATGCCCAATCGGATGCAGGCGTCGTTGTTGCTCGACGAACGGCTCAGACTCAGTGAGCGGTTCAGTACGACGTTGGCCTTGGCCGAATCCGAGGACCCCTTCGCCAAGGCGGCGCGGGCCGAGTCACTCCGGGTCGTACAGCAGGCGGACCTGAAGGGGCACTTCCCCATCGGCCTGTCGCGCCGGTGGTACTGCGGCGCGGGGACATGGATGATTGCGATGAGTCTGCTGCTTTACATGCCTCAGAAGGACCTGCTCGGCTTTCTGAGACAACGGCGCGACGCCGAGCAGAAGACGAAGCAGATCCAGGAGGCCAAGGCCGATGTCAAGGAGACCACCCAATCGGTTATGGCGGCGGTGCGGCAGTTGGGCGATCCGAATCTGGCCGACGACCTGCGTAAGCTCGACGATCTAGCCCAAGCCACCGAGCCCCAGAACGTCAAAAGGGAGGCGATCAAGGCTCTGGGCAGTCTGTCCGAGAAGATCAAGCAGATGCAAAGCAGTGGCCAGATCGATGCGGCCAATATGCTCAGGCAAACGCTCAAACAGCTTCGCGGTTCGGCCGATCCTTTCTCACGGCAGATGCGCATGGCGCTGGCCAAAGGCGATTTCAAGCAAGCCGCCAACATGCTGCGCCAGATGCAGAAGGAACTGGCCGACGGGACGTTGCCGAGCGAGCGACGCAAGGAGTTGGCCGAGCAGTTGCAGCAACTGGCCCAGGAGCTACAGAAGCTGGCGGCCGAGCAGCGGCAATTAGAGCAAGAACTGGAGAAACTCGGACTGGACAAGAAACTGGCCAAGATGAGTTCTCAACAGATGAAGCAGGCCTTGCAGAAGCAGGGGCTCAAGTCCGAGATGATTGACCAGCTCATGCAGAAGATGGCGGCTTGTCAGGCGGCGCAGGGCAAGTGTGCCGGCCTGGGCCGGGCGATGGCGGCGGCGGGGGCCGGCGCGGGCGGGCTCTCGGCCGATGAACTGTCGGATGCGATCGAGCAGCTCGATGCCCTGGAGTCACTGCAACAGCAGGCGATGACGATGCGGGCCAGCCTGGATGAGATATCCCGTTGCATGGGTTGCCTGGGCGAGGGGATGTACGAGGGGCTTGGTGGCCAGGGACCCTGGCGAGAGGGGTACCCCAACCGGATGGGCCGGGGCACGGGCGGTCCCGGAATGGGCTACGGTTCTCGGGCGAGTGATACGGAGGGCCAGACCGGCACGAAGACCACGCGGACAAAGAATCAGTCGAATGACGGTCCCGTCATCGCAAGCTGGTACTTCAAGGATACGCAGGTCAAAGGCCAGGCTCAACGCACCTTCTCCGAGGTCATCCAGGCGGGACGTGAGAGTGCCGCCGAGGCGATCAGCGAGAACGAAATCCCGCGCAAGTACGAAGACGCGGTCAAGCAGTACTTCACAGGGCTCCAGGAGAGCGGGCCTCAGGAGTGACAGGCAAACGGCATGCACGGTTCAGGAAGGGAGTTCTCGATATGTCAAGACAGACCCACCGTCTCTTCTGGTGGTATGTCGCAGCGTTCTCGCTGGCGGTGGCGTTTCTGGCCGTATCGTGCAGTGACAAGCCCGAATCGCGGCAGGTAGTCCTTTACTGTTCGGTGGACCAGGAAATTGCCGAGCCGATCGTGGCCCACTTCGAGAAACAAACCGGGATCAAGGTCCTGGCCCGCTACGATACCGAGGCGAGCAAGACCGTGGGGCTGGTTCAGAAGATTCGTTCCGAGGCGGCGGCGCCGGTGGCGGATGTGTTCTGGTCGAATGAGGTCTTTCACACGATTCGATTGGCCCGGGAAGGGCTGCTCGCGCCATACCACGCCTCTGGGATCGACAACTGGCCGGCTGGATTCGCCGATCCGAACGCGCTGTGGCATGGGTTCGCTCTGCGGGCGCGGGTGATCGGCTACAACACCAATCGTGTCTCTGCCGCCGAGGCGCCGAAATCGCTCGAAGACGTTTTGGACGCGAAGTGGAAAGGGCGGCTGGTCATGGCGTCGCCCGCCTTCGGGACGACAGGGGGTGACGTGGCCAGTTGGTTTGCGCACTACGGGCCCGACCAGGCCGGGCAGATGCTGCAAGAACTGAAGGCTAACGATATCCGCATTGTCAATGGCAACAGCACGGCGGTGCGAATGGTCGCGACGGGGCAGGCGGACATTTGTTTCACTGATACGGACGATGTCTACGCCGCACAACGCAACGGCTGGCCCGTGGCGAGGAACTTGCTCGACCAAGGCGGGGACGGCGTGTTGACGATCCCGAATACCGCCGCGTTGATTGGGGGCGGACCCCATCCCGATGCGGCCGGAGAGTTGATGACTTTTCTGCTTAGTGAGACGCTGGAGCGAATGCTGGTTGAAAGCGACTCGCACAACAGCCCGATTCATCCCTCGGTGGCGGCCGAAAATCCGCAGTATGCCATCGGCAAGCCGTTGGCTGTGGATTACATGAGTGTGGCCGAACACCTGCCGACCGCTATCGAGATAGCCAGGGAGATGCTTCGGTGAATTCGGATACCCTCCCAGCGAGACTGTTCAAAGGGCTTTGTCTAACCGTGTGGTCGCTGATCATCTTGTTGCCGCTGCTGGCATTGTTGGTCGAGGCGCTGTCCGCACCGCCTGGGCCCGATGTCACGGGCGGGGTGATGGCATCGCTGTCTCGCTCTCTGCTGTTGGCGGCACTGGTCGCGGCGATCGCGGTGGTGCTGGGGTGGTTGCCGGGTCGGTTGCTGGGGACATCGAGAACTCACGGCGTGTTGCTGTTGTTGCTGCTTCTGACACCGTTGGTCCTGCCTCGCTACGTGCTCTACTACGCCTGGACCCTATTGCTCAGTCCGACGACGCCACTCGGCCGAGCCTTGGCCTCCAGACCTGAACTGGCGCGTCTCGTCGGTACGTGGACTTCTACCGGTGTGCTTGTCGGCTGGTACTGGCCCGTGGCGGCGCTGGTGCTCGCGCAGGGCTGGCGCGGTATCGACGGCCGGATGTGGGAGAATGCTTGCCTGGAAGCCGGACCCGGTCAAGTCTTTTGGCATGTCACGATACCGCTGCTGTCGCGTTCCGTTCTGTTGGCGTTCGTCGTTTGTTTCGTCCTGACGCTGTCGGAGTTCGCCACCTTCCATTTGGCCGGGGTCGAGACCCTCGGGACCGAGCTGGCCGTGCTGTACGAGCTGACGGGGTCCGCGGCGCCGGTTGCCCGTGCGGCGTGGCCCCTCGTGGTGCTCGCTCTCGCGGCTGCCATCGTGCTGACAAGGGCCTCACGGCGATGGGCTTCGGTGGGAAACGTAAGATATGGCGTCTCTACGGGCCGGATCGGTTGGTTCGTGCTTGCCGCTCTTTTGCTGGTTTCTCTCATCGTGCCGATTGTCTTAATGGTGGCCAATGTCACGACGCTCGAACCTTTTCGCCAATTCCTGACGCTGCACTTGGACGAGTTGGGCTGGTCGTTGGCTACGGCGGTGCTGGCGGCCGCACTGGCCTACTTCGTCGCTTTGGCCGGCTTGTTCTCCACCCCCGAATGCGGGCCAAGGGCGGGTAATGGCCGGTTCCCCGCGGGCTTTCTGATCGGCGGCAGCCTGTTCCTCGCGATGTTCCTGCCTGCGTCACTGGTGGCGGTTTCGCTGCTGAAGCTGCTGGCCGTGTCCGGGGCGCCCGCGGCTTTGCGACAGACGTGGTTCCTGGTTTCCGTAGGGCAGGCCTCGCGTTTTGCGGGATTGGCGTTCATTCTATTGCTGCTGACACGCTATCCCCACCGACGGAGACTGACGGAGATGGCGTCACTCGACGGGGCTTCGCCCGCGCAGACGTGGTGGCACGTTCATCTGCCCCAGGTCTGGCCCGTTCAGGTCGGGACGTTCCTGCTCGTGATGATGTTCAGCTTCACGGAGCTTTCGGCGACGATGGTTCTATTGCCCGCAGGTTTGCCCAACTTCGCCCAGCGCCTGCTCAACCAGATGCATTACGCACGAGACCAGCAGGTCATCGCTTCCTGTTTGGTTCTGGTCGGCCTGTTTGTGCTGCTGGCGACCGTTGTGGTGGCGCTACTGCGCAGCGGGGTCATCCGGCGCTCGATAGGCGTCTTGCTGGTATCGCTCTTGATCGTGGGAGCCGTTGGGTGCGAGAAGGCCGGCGGCTCAGAGGGGGGCCCCGACGTTGTCGGCGCCTTCGGCAAGACCGGGGCCGGAGCGGGGGAATTTCTCTACCCGCGCGCGATTGATCTTGCTCCCGACGGGACGCTCTATGTCATGGACAAGACCGGCAGGATACAACACCTGACGGATAAGGGCGGGTGCCTGAGCGTTACGCAGATGCCCGCGACCCAGGCAGGCAAACCCACCGGGATCAGCCTTCACAAGGACGGGCGGCTCTTCGTCGCGGACACGCACTACCATCGTGTCGTGATTTACTCTCCGGCCGGTGAGGAGGTGGGCCAGTTCGGGCAGTACGGCGAAGGGGACGGGTGTTTCATCTTCCCGACTGACGTGGTGTTTGCACCGGATGGGCGACTCTTCGTGGGCGAGTACGGCGGCAACGACCGCATCAGCGTCTTCACCGACGACGGCGAGTTTCTCATGGCGTTCGGCTCGCCCGGCGCCGAGAGCGGGCAGCTATCGCGTCCTGCAGCCCTTTGCATCGATGAGATGCGAAGTCGCCTCTACGTGGCGGATGCGTGCAATCATCGGATTGCTGTCTACAGCTTGGCGGGGCAACTGACGGGCTACATTGGCGCGCCCGGAGTGGGGCCGGGGCAGTTGCGTTACCCCTACGATCTGGCCCTTCTGGACGACGGGACCCTTGTGGTCTGCGAATTTGGGAACAATCGCATCCAGTTGTTCAGTCCGGAGGGCCGCAGTCTCGCCGTGTATGGCCGAGCGGGCCGCGAATGGGGGCAACTGGCCTATCCCTGGGGTGTGGCCGTCGACGCGCACCACCGGGCCTATATTGTCGATGCGGGAAACAACCGAATTCAAGTGTGGCAATTGTGAACGATACGTACGGCTTCTATTTCGGTCAGCCCTGGTGGCTCGTGGTGAGCCTGGTGGCTGTCCCTATGGTCTGGCTGGCGCGCCGGAACCTGGCGGCGCTGGGCAGAGGCCGGCGTGTCGCGGCCATTATCCTTCGTGTTGCGGTCGTGCTGCTGCTCGTGGTCCTGCTGGCCCGACCCATGCTCGTGCGACAGAGCCACCGCGCGACGGTGATCGCCGTAATCGACCGCAGCCGGTCCATCCCGACGGACCTGGCCGAGGCGGCGCTGGATTATCTCTCGGAGGCGGTCACCACGAAGACGCCGGAGGACCAGCTTGCCATTGTGGACGTGGCGGAGGCCGCGAGCATCTCGAGACTGCCGTCCGGCGATGAGACGGTGCGGCGCAGGAACACGACGCTCACCGGCCAACGGACCGGACTGGCGCGCGGCATTGAAATGGCGATGGCGATTGCGTCGCCCGACACCGCGACGCGCATCGTGCTGATCAGTGAGGGAAACGAGACCGAAGGCGACCTGAAGGAGGCGGCCAAGACCGCTGCGGCCAACCAGATTCCGATCGACGTGCTGCCCGTGCGATATCGATACGACAGCGAAGTTCTCTTCAAGCGTATCGCCGCCCCGTCCCAGGCCAGAAGCGGCCAGACCATCTCGCTGCGTTTCCTGCTCGACAGCACCGCCGACATTCGCGGCAAGCTGCTGCTGACGCTGAACGACAAGCCGGTGGACTTGGTGCCCGACTCGGCTGAGGTGGCCATCCCGGTTGAGCTGAAAGCAGGCAGCAACGTCAAGACCATCTCCGTGCCGGTCGGCACACGCGGGATACACAAATTCGAGGCGGTCTTTGTGCCGGACGATTCAAAGCTGGACCGAGTTGTCGAGAACAATCGCGCCACGGCGATGACCTATGTGGCCGGACCGGGCCACGTGCTTGTCGCCGATGAAGATGGGACGGCTTCGCAGATGTTGATCGAGGCCCTGAGAACGACCGACATGGACGTGCGCTATCTGCCGGCCGGCGGCTTGCCCGATAATCTGGCCATGCTGTTGGATACCGACGCCATCGTCCTGTCCGATGTGGCCGCCAGCAGTTTCACCTACGAGCAGCAGGAAATGCTGTGCCGATATGTCAACGACTTGGGCGGCGGGCTGGTCATGGTTGGCGGGCCAAACTCCTTCGGAGCGGGCGGGTGGATCGGCTCGCCCGTGGCCGACATTCTGCCGGTCGATCTGGACCCACCGCAGAAGAAGCAGTTGCCCAAGGGGGCCCTGGTGCTGGTTATGCACGCTTGCGAGATGCCTCAGGGCAACCTTTGGGGCAAGAGGGTAGCCGCTTCGGCCGTCGGCACGTTGAGCCGGCTCGACCTGGTGGGTATCCTGGCCTATGACTGGCACAACAGCGACAACTGGGTGTATCCGCTTGGGCCCGTC
>CAYNQP010000107.1:0-9579 GCA_964399325.1 uncultured Pirellulales bacterium | reverse complement strand
ATGGAGCAACGAAAAATGTCAATACTTGCTACAGGTTTCCCGACAGGCTCCTAGTTGAGCGGTACGCTGCTTGACGCGTTCCTCCAACTCGTCGTTGATCTTTTGGAGCGCCTCTTCCGCCTGCCGGCGGGCAGTGATGTCGATGTTGACACCCAGGATGCCGCGGATCTCATCACCATCACGAATGGGCGAAATGATGTTGTGATAGTATCCCTTTTCTCCCTGCGGCGTAAGTTCCACTTCGCCTTCCACTACCTCGCCGGCCAGGGCCCGGCGGTTATTCGTCTGCCACAGGGTCAGCGTTTCCTCATCCAGGCGCAGGTCCTCCGGGCATTTACCGACCGAATCTCCCCAGTGTCTCTTGCAGACGGAGTTCTGCATCACGTATCGTCCCTCGGGGCTCAACATGAAGAAATCGAACGGCAGACTCTCGACGGCGGCACGCAGGCGGGCCTCGCCGGTCCGGACAATTTCCTCGCTGCGCTTGCGCTCCGTGATGTCTTCTGCTATGCCGATGACACGGGATACGTCGCCGTTCTCGTCGCGAACAGCATGCGTGCGGTCCGAAACCCAGCGGACGGACCCGTCCGGCCGAATGACTCGGTATTCCCGGCGCTGCTCACCCTCAGATTCCACCATCTTGGCGAAGGACGCTTTGGCGGACTCGCGATCATCGGGGTGGATGCTGTCGTACCAGCGATTGCAATCATCGTATACATCTCGGACCGCGCGTCCCCAGATATCTTCATAAGCCGGGCTGACGTAGACCGCCTTCCGCAGAGGCCAATCGAATACCCAGAAGACCTCATGGATGTGGTCGGCCATTTCACGAAGATATCCCTCGTTCGCCAGCCTGCATCTCTCGGTGTCTGCCGGGAGTCGGTCGCCTGTCGCATGGCCGTTGTGGTCGGCCCGCAATGCCTGCAGTGCCGCGATCTGTCTGCGCAGCTTCTCGAGTTCGCTCAGAAGCTGCCTTCTGTCCTTACGCTTGTCGTCCATTGATTTGGCCTCTCACAGGTTGTCAGTCGGTCGAGCCTCAGAACCGCTGATGTTGCCCGAGGCATTGTACCACAGCGTCCGGTCAGGGACCAAGCACCCGGAAAGGGGAGCGCGTGCGACTTGGCTGGGATTACAGCAGCCTGACCGTGGCGACGGAAAGGCGCCGGGGAACTCTGGTCGAGGGGGTCCAAAGCGATTGAAAAAACGTGCGGCAATGCCTATAATAACAATCGGCAGGGTGAACGCCTCGAATTCAACGTCGTCTCGTTTTCATGCCTGCCAATGCCATAGAAGAAGGAGAGAACAATGAGGCCGCACAGAAGTGGGCAAGCCCCGGCAAGAAAGCAACCTGGCCGAACGCACGGAACGGCCGTGGCGCGGATGTTGTCTGTAGTTGCTCTTACCGGTATTCTCAACCTGACGTACGTGCCTATCGAAAGCCGGGTGTCGGCATCGGCTCTTGCGGCGGACGGCACTGGTGGCGTCTTCTCCTACCGGTTCCTCGATCTCGATGATCCGGGCGTGATAGGCGACGCCGCCGGCGACGCCATGCTCACATTTGGCGGCTATGATGCGAACGATGTGTTGATCTGGGCACAAGGTTTCGAGAGCATCGATGCCTGGTGCGCCTACGCCGGGAACGACCCGTGTTTGGCCGGCAGCAAGACAGAGCAGCCCGGCTGGCTATTGTCCGGCGGCAACGAGGATATATTCTGGCCACTGCAGGCGATCGTCTATCTTTGTTCTGAATACCGCCATGTCCTTGCGGCCATAGAAAGCCGGCCCGTCGTCTATGACGGCAGAGCCGGCGCCTGGCTCTCGCTCAGTGTCGAGTTGACCGCCGGCGACAACCAGTTCGATTTGCAGACCGCCACCGTGCTCTGGAATCCCACTGTTTCGTATGTGTTCGGCCGAGCAAGGCAGTGGGCCAGCTTTCCCCCGCTGGTGGGTCTGGCTCACGAACTGGTCCACGCCTATCAGCGTGTCGTCGAAAACGAGGCCATCTATACCAGCCGGCTGCAGATAGCCGCCATCAAAGACGAGAACCTCGTCCGTTATGCCTTCTACCGAAAAGTCCCGGAGCATGATGACATCAGGCCGCGTCCGGGCAATCTCGGCTTCTATCTCGACGGCGTGTACCAGTATTTCTTCGACGACATCGAGTGGCCTGACTGGTCCGCGGAGTATGCTCCCTTGCTCGACGTATTCGAGGAACAGTAGCCGTACCGGCAGCAGGATGCTCCAACAGTGAGGATAGCGATATGCGTGGCACGTTTGGAAACAACCTGAATTCGAAGATGGCCCGTGCATTGGGAACATTGTGCTTGGGCGCGACGGTTGTCACGTTGCTTGCGGCCTCGTCTCGGGCCGTCGAATTCGCCGGCGGCACCGGGGCGCCGGCGGCCCCATATCAGATCGCCACGGCCGAGCATCTCGTCTCGATCGGCGCCGATCCGAACCTGCTCGACAAGTACTTCATCCTTGTCGGCGATATCGACCTGGACCCGAATCTGCCGGGGGGACAGGTTTTCACGCGGGCGGTGATTGCCTACGACGACGACCCGTACCACGCCCCGCGCGTCGCCTACACCGGCCGTTTCTACGGCGCTGGTCACACGGTCAGACATCTGACCATTGAAGGCGCGAACGTGCAGTATTTGGGCTTGTTCGGCACCATCGGTTCCTCCGGTCGGGTCTACGATCTTGCCCTGGAGGGTGTCCGCATTATGGGCGCCGACTACACGGGCGGCTTGGTGGGAATCAACGACGGCGGGCTTGTCAACTGCTACGTCGCCGGGCGCATCCGTGGCCGCGAGCGCAGCAGTTGGCTCGGCGGTTTGGTTGGGATCAACAAAGGCACCATCCTAGATTGCGGAGCCGGCGCTACCGTTGCGGCGGGGGATTGCAGTCTGATGCTCGGTGCCCTCGTGGGCATGCATCGCGGCGGCATAGGCCACTGCTACGCCACGGGCGATGTCTCCGCCGGGTACGGCAGCCTCTATCAAGGCGGCCTCGTAGGAGCCAGCGTGGGAGGCCGTATCAGGGACAGCCATGCCGCCGGTCACGTTCTCGGTGGGGACGCAAGCTGGGCCCTCGGCGGGCTGGCCGGACGCGCGGATTCTGAGAGCGTGATCGCCAATTGCTACGCGAGCGGCGGCGTGACCGCGGGGGCCGGAGGCCATGACCTCGGTGGACTCGTTGGGTCGTGTTTCGGGGCCGACGTGACCAATTGCTACGCGACCGGCGCTGTCACCGGCGGCGCCGGCAGCTACGCTCTCGGCGGGCTGCTCGGTTCCTGCCTGGGAGATACCGTCAGCGACTGCTATGCCGTCGGCGATATTTGCGGCTTTCGGACTCTTGGCGGGTTCGCAGGACTCGTGCAGACAGGGACCTCCATCACGAATTGTCACGCGGTCGGTACGGTCCTCAGGAATGGCAACTCGTGGGGTCGTGGCGGATTTGCAGGGTATGTTGACAGCCCGTCGGACGTGCGCATCACTCAATGCTTCTGGGATATCGATACAAGCCAAGCGGTCACCAGCGCCGCCGGCACCGGGCTGACAGCGGCCCAGATGCGAGATGTCACGACCTATCAGACCGCAGGGTGGGACCTGGCGGGGGATCGGGCCGACGGCACGGCCGATCTGTGGCTCGTGCCCGAAGGGGGCCGGTATCCCGTACTGGCGGTCCTCTCGGATTCATACCCGTCGCACGCGCTTGAGGGGACCGGGGCTTCCTTCGATCCCTATCTGATTGCGACCGCTGAGGACCTGGGCGCGATGGGCCGATACAGCCGGTCCGCCTGGTACCGGCTGGTTGCCGATATCGATCTGTCGGGCATCACTTGGACAACGCCCCCCGTCGCGGCCTTCAAGGGAGTCTTCGATGGCCACGGCCACCGGATCAGGCATCTGACCCTTCGTGGCGACAGGTCAAGCCACCTCGGTCTGTTCGGGCGCATCGGGAACAATGGTTGGGTGTACAATCTCGGTCTTGAAGAGGTCCTGCTCACCCTGCCGGATGATTTCCGGGCTGCCGGCGGGCTCGCGGGTGAGAACGCCGGCCATGTCGTCAACTGCTACGTCACTGCGATGATCTCCGGTGGGAACAACTGCCGTTCTGTGGGCGGCTTGATCGGCGTCAATTGGCTGGGTGCTATCTCAGACTGCTATGCCGCCGCCGGGGTGGAGGCCGCGACCGGCAGCCGACAAGTCGGTGGCTTGCTCGGCTACAACTACATGGGCGCGCTCGCGAATTGCTATGCCGGTGGCAGGGTCTCCGGCTCCGATGATGACGAGTCTCTCGGTCCTTTGGCGGGCCGTAGCTCCGATCACGCCTCGACCCACAGTTGTTACTTCCTGGCCGCCTCCGCCGCCGGCGGGCCGGACCGCGGTGCAGGCCTGGCGGTGACGGAAGGGCAGCTTAGGCAGCGGAGCACCTTTGTCGACTGGGACTTCGACAAGACCTGGATGCTCTGCGAAGGTGAGGATCATCCGCATCTCCTGTGGGAAGGCCTGACCTGCGAGGAATGACTGTGCCTGCGACAGCAGGACCACGTACGATCACGGCGTCCGATTGGCCCCAGCAGAGTCAGGCTACGAGGCCGATAACCCGTCGCCGGCTTGTCATAGAGCGGAAAGAGGGATTCGTGCCCCCGCTGCCTTTCGGGAACGGTTTTCAGGGCCGTCGCTGCGAGACGACAGCAGATTCTCTTGACCATACGCTGCTATGAAGTATAATAAGTGTTGAGTGGATTCAAATTCAGCGTCGAGGAGGGCTCCTTTTGCACACCGATTTCCGCCCGAGCAGGTGGACAGCCAAGGCGTGCCTTGCCGGGTGAATGGAAGGCTTCCGGGCTAGACTTGCCCGTAGGATAGCGACTTTTCGGGCTCTCTGGGGTCCTGAGTCGCCAGTAATCCCCGGCAGCCGAGGAGGAGCGGTTTCTTTGTGGCAGTCAAACGCTTGGCCAGAGAACCGCTGGAATCACTACAGCCGGCAGGACCGCCACGTCCGGCAGCTTCTCACTTGGTTCGCAGGCTCCCTGCCAATTGCCAGGTGCTACGCCGACGGGAAAACGCATATTTGTCAAGCGGGGCAGGAACTGTTCAAGGCAGGCCCGAGAATATCCGAAAGCAGATGATGGCGCGTTGCGTCAGTACCTGTTGTGAGTGCTGAATTCGACCATAGAAATGAGGATCATAGCAGTAGCCAGCCAGAGGGGCGGCTGTGGCAAGACGACGACTGCCATTAACTTGGCGGCCGCTCTTGCCCATGCGGGTAAATGGGTGCTCATCGTCGATCTTGATCCACAGGCGTGCGCTACGCGGGCGCTGAACGGTGGGATCGACGCTGCCTGTCCGACCGTATACCGCCCGCTCGTCAACACGGGCATCCCTATGTCCGAGGTCGCGGTGCGCACGCAGATCGACCGGCTCGACCTGACGCCGAGCAACATGTCGCTTGCCGGGGTAGAGCCTGAACTGGTGGGCGCCTCCGGTTGGGGATTGCGCCTGGCGCGGGCGCTCAAGACCATGCGGGACAAGTACGATGTGTGTGTGATCGATTGTCCGTCCTCTCTCAGCGTCCTGACTCTCAACGCCCTGGTTGCCAGTACGGATGTTCTCGTCCCCGTTCATGTGGACTCGTTCGCCTTAGACGGCACCAAATGTCTGCTTGAGACAGTCAGCATCATCAGGCGACGTTTCCATCGCTATTCCGCGGGGAACCTGAGGATACTGCTGACGAATGTGGATGATAAGACGGTGCTGGGCAAGCAAGTGCAGCAGGAAATGCGTGAGCTTTTCAGGGGTTTGGTTCTCAATACGGTCATCCATAAGCGAGTCGCGTTGGCCAAGGCGCTAGCGGCCGGCAAGCCGATTTTCGCCTACGCCCCCAGAAGCTCGGGGGCGGCCGAATACGCGCGGCTGGTTGAAGAGTTGATCGGGGTCGAGCGGGAGCGCGAGCGAGGGGGCGCCTCCGTGGAAGCCGCCGGGATTGGCCTGAGAGCGTCGCATCTGAGAGCCGCCAAAGTCCGCAGACCTTCCATGCCTCCCGCGTCTGACGCCGCGAATCGTGTCGTGGCGGAGCCATCGGCTGCCAAGTCTGGAGTCTCTTCCGAGGCGGAACCCTACGCAGGTGAGCCGATTGTGCCCGACGCCCCTGAACGCGAATCGATAACGCCGGCGAGCCGTGTGAGGCCGGAGCCTCCCTCGATATCTCCAGAGCCCCCTACGCGTCCGAAGCGTAAGAAGAACGTCTGGCACTTGGTGTTCGCGGTTGTTGCGACTGCGGCCCTTGCGGCGATTGTGCTAAAGATGATGAACCAGCCTCCGACCGCCAACCACCGCAGCGTCGTGACGCTGGAAGACACGGACGTGTCGGTGACGTTGGCCGGGTCCGATCCTGAGCAGGGGGCACTGACATACACGGTAGTGGAAGGCCCGTCGCACGGACGCCTGAGCGGGACGCCGCCGGAGATGGTCTATACGCCGGCATTGAATTATCACGGTTCGGACAGTTTCACCTTTGTCGCCAGCGACGGTACGTGGAAGAGCGGGCCGGCGATCGTATCGATTGGGGTGGAGGGGACGAACGACGCTCCTGTCGCCAATTCCCAGACCGTGGCGGTGGAGGACGTCGATCCTGTCTCGGTAGCTGTGATTGCCCTGACGGGTAGTGATGTCGACGGTGACGCGTTGACATTGAGCATCTATGACGAACCCCAACACGGTACGCTCACCCTTCACCCGCAATTCGCCACTAACGGAAGACTCTCCTACACGCCCAACCCTGGCTATACCGGTCCGGACAGTTTCACGTTCAAGGTCAGTGACGGTACGGAGGATTCCGCTTCCGCCACGGTGTCGTTGGAGGTGGTCCATGTGAACCGTCCGCCCGTGGCCGACAGTAGTACGGTGACTGCGGAAGAGGATACGCCGCTGCCAATCATCTTGGCGGCGACCGACCCGGAAGCCGAGCCGCTTGCCTATGCCATTGCAACAGATCCCGCCAATGGCGCTCTGGAGGGCGTCATGCCGGAACTGCGATACGTTCCCAATCCGAACTTCAGTGGCACTGATGCCTTCACCTACAGCGTCACCGATAGCCAGGGCGCCACTGCGACGGCCGCAGTGACCATCGAAGTGAACCCGGTCAATGATGCGCCTGCGATCGTTTCTGAGAGTCTGACCGTCGCGGCGGTGGGCCGACGGTACACTTACGATGTCAATGCGGCTGATCCGGATGAGGGGGATGTGCTGGCCTACACCTTGATCGAGAAGCCTATCGACATGTCGATAGATCCTGCCACCGGGTTGATACAATGGCGGCCGATCGAGGCTCAAATCGGATCCCACCGCGTGACGGTCGAAGTCACGGACGACGGCGAAACGCCCGTCTCAGGTCGGCAGTCTTTTGTCGTTGCGGTGGCGGTCCCTTCGCCTGAGAAGGCGACCCTAACCGTGTCCGGCGGTTATGACCAGAAAACCCAAACGAGCCTGAGTCCCGGTAATGTCCGCCGTGTCCAGGTCGCTGACGACAACTCATGGGAAACCCAGGCTGGCTCCTATACGGTTTATGATTTCTCTGATGTGCCGATTCCGGCAGGCGCCAAGATCACATCACTCGTCATCTACGTGAAACACTTCGAGGCGTCGCCGTTCCCCGCCGAAAAACTGGAGTGGAGCATCGGGACCGGCTGGCCCGACGGTCCGACGTCCTGGGCGTCTATGACCCCTTCCATCTACGAGGGAGAGCACAGCAAGGGAACCGTGGCGTGGGATATCAAGAGTCTTGTGGATACACCCGACAGGGTGAATGCCCTTCAGTTGCAGGTCAAGAACTCCTGTGACGCCACCCAGGGAGGGGCTTTCGTGGACTGCATCTACGCCGTGGTCCGCTTCAGCCTGCCCGCCGATCATACCGATATGGACTAAGGCACGCTGGTCGGACGGTGCAGAGGCCCCCGAACCGGTTCGCAAAAACCTCACAGAACGGCCGTGTTCAGTTGTCACCGGCTGTCATCGAACGGAGCAGGAGGGATTCGAACCCCCGCTACCTTTCGGTAGTACGGTTTTCAAGACCGTCGCCTTAAGCCACTCGGCCACTGCTCCGAATAAGGCGGCTGCCCGCCTCGTCCGCCTATTCTATGGATTCGGCGGCGGATTGCAACATCCCACCGGCATCGTGCTCCAGCAAGTCTGACGAAAAAACTTCAGGAATGTGCGGATTTCATGGTTGACAAGACATGGTATGTAATGCATACTATGCAACGCAGACTATATCGCGTGATGCTCAAAAGGGAGGTGCTTATGAAATTCGAAAGCCAGTTGCTGAGAGGGATTGCCCCCGTGGTGGTCCTGCAAACCCTCTTGCGCGGGCCCATGTACGGGTACGAGTTGAGCCAGGCCATCGAGCAGCGCAGCGCCGAGGTCCTAACGCTGGGCAAAGGGACGCTGTATCCACTGCTCTACAACCTGGAGGCCAAGAAGTTCATCAAGGGCAAGTGGGAGACGACGGCTTCCGGCCGCAAACGACGCTACTACTCCATCACGAACAAGGGCGAGACCGAGCTGGCCGGCCGGAAGGCCCAGCTTGTGGAGCTGACTAAGGGGCTGGACCTCGTTCTGGGCGGCGCCTTGAGAGCGGCGTTTTGAAAAGCGTCTCAACGGGAGGTATGAGTCATGGATAAGAATCCCGATAAAGGTACGCCGGATACATTGCCCCAGCGCGCGGTAGACTACATCGGGCGGGTTGTTGCCGCGATACGCTACCGCCGGCGCGTGCGGCGGGAGGTGAAGGCCGAGCTGACGGCGCATTTCGAAGATGCGTTGCGGGAGGTCACGAGCGGGCAAGAGAAGGATCGCAAGGCGCAGGAATTGATCGAGACATTCGGCGACCCCAAGCTCATGGCTATGCTCTGTCGTCGGGCCAAGAAACGCTGCCGGCCTTTGTGGCAGAAGGCACTGCTCAGAGGGGCGCAGGGCCTGGGTCTGTTCTTTCTCTACTTGGTGGCTTGCTCGTTGCCTCTGCTTCTCGGCAAAGCAACGGTCACAGTCGACTATGTCCAGTGGCTCAGCGAGCACTGGCGACCGGGCGGTCAGGAAGTGGAAAACGCCAAGACGTACTACGACCAGGCCGCCGGACTCTATGTCAAACCCTCGCCGGAGCTTGAGGGCAGAATGAAGCTGTGGGATTGGAGATTGAGCGACTGCAATGACGCGGACCTGCAACTGCTCGCGCCTTGGCTGGTACAGAACGAGCCTGCACTCGACGCGCTTAGACGCGGGGCTGCCACCGCCAGTTATTGGCCGGTCTATGATGTCAATGATTCTGATCTGGGCGATCCGAATTTCATGCAGGAGGTCATGAAGGTGTTGCCGGACTACAAACGCGTTGTCTTGGCGTTGCGTTACCGGATCGCGCATCAGGCCAGTGCGGGCCAGCTTGGCGAAGCTCTCGACGATTGTCTGGTGCTCCTGCGTTTCGGCCGGCATCTGGAGGGCAAGGGTCTCCTGATGGAGCAGTTGGTGGGTATCGCCGTTGAAGCCGTCGGTTACAATGCCGCGTTCCATGTGTTGC
>CAYNQP010000106.1:0-9596 GCA_964399325.1 uncultured Pirellulales bacterium | reverse complement strand
TAAGTCACTATAAATAAAGAGTTAGCGTCGCGCCAGAAAAAAACCTCACACACGTCGCCGGTCAGACGTTAGCAACAGATATATTGCGCAATGGGCTTTCCCGTTGGCGGTGGACACCGGACAGGGGTAGAATTGGCCGCGCTGAACGGACAGGACAGTTCACTCGTACGCAGACAGCGTGGGGATTCACCGAAAAGGAGTCCGAAGTCATACCGATGAACGAGATGAGCACTAGGCGTCGCGATTTTCTCAGGTACGCCGCTGCTATTGGCATTGGGGCACCACTGATGCGGCATGCTGCTGTCGCAAGGGGGCAGGGGCAGGCGGGCGGACTGCGTAAGGCCTGCCAATATGGGATGCTGCCCAAAAACCTTTCGGACGCAGAGAAATTCGCACTGGCCAAGCGTTGCGGGTTCGAAGGCATTGAGGCTTCGAGCGTGGTCGACGACCTGGATGCGGCCAAGGAACTCGGGGCGCTGGCGCGGCAGGCGGGCGTACCCTTCCACTCCGTCGTGTACGGCGGCTGGCAGGCGCCGCTGTCGGACCCGCGCCCGGACGTGGCGGACAAAGGCGTAGCCGGCATGGAAACCGCGCTGCGCAGTGCCAAGACCTTGGGAGCCGACAACGTCCTGCTCGTGCCGGCCCTGGTCACCGAGACGGTCAGCTACGGCCAGGCCTACGAGCGCTCGCAGAAGAACATCCGCAAGTTACTGCCGCTGGCGCAAGAGCTACAGGTCACCATCGCCGTCGAGAACGTCTGGAACAAGTTCCTGCTGAGCCCGCTCGAATTCGCCCGGTACGTGGACGAGCTGGACCACCCAAGGCTGCGGGCGTACTTCGACATCGGCAACGTGATCCTGTTCGGCTTCTCGCAGGACTGGATTCGCACGCTGGGCCAGCGAATCGCCCGCATCCACCTGAAAGATTTCAAGCGGCAGGGCTATCAATGGACGAACCTGCTCGACGGCGATGTGAACTGGCCACAGGTGCGAAAGGCCCTCGCTGAGATCGGTTATTCCGGCTACATGACCACGGAGCTTTCCGGCGGCGACGAAGCCTACCTGACCGACCTGGCCGGCCGCATCGACAAGATCATCGCCCTGCCCACCGCGTGAGCGCCGCAGGTGTTATGAGCGATTGGCAAAAAGGCGGCCTATGGCTGTTTCGGACGAGTTTCTGAATTATGTCGTCGGCCAACTGTCGATGTTGGGCCGCGTGACAGCCCGCAAGATGTTCGGCGGCGCGGGGCTCTACTGCGAGGGCAAGATGTTCGGACTCGTGGCGGACGACGTGCCGTACCTCAAGGCCGATGACTCGAACCGTGACGACTTCCTGAAGGCGGGCTCGTCCCCTTTCAACCCGTTTCCCGACAAGACCACGGCCATGCCCTATTACGAGATCCCAGCCGACGTCCTGGAGAATCCGACCGCCCTGGCGCCGTGGGCGCAACGCTCGCTCGACATCGCGCGCAAGAAGAAGTAGCGGCAACGACGGCGAAACGGGCGACAACCGGGGACATCATACTCCCTGTGGCAAGCGGAGCGCGCAAGGTATCCCCTGGAACCGGCCCATCTCAGCGCTCGCGCCGGGCAATCTCGGATCTCACGCCGCCGAGGCACAGAGCCGCTACACAGAAACCGCTTAGTCTCCATCCTGACGCGCGTGAAGGCAGCCGACCCCAACGATGAGCGCCACCTACCCCGCTCATAACGTCGTCAGAAGCTCACCAACCAGCAACGTTCACCGCTACTTGTCCGGCTGTTGGCCGCCGAATAGCTCGCCGACCAGTTCTTTCACCTTGTTCTCTGCGTTTATGAATTTGTCCATCCGAGCGCCCCCTCGTCTGGAGTCATAGACCGCCTTGCCGATTTCTTCGCCTTTCTCAAAGACATTAATCTCGGCATAGACCAGGTAGAGCGCCATATCCCAGGTCCAATTGGCTGTATAGGTCATGGCGTACGGATAGTCTTCCGGGGCGGCGGCGGCAGGCCCCACGTGCGCCGTTACGCCCTGCTCTTCAACCGCTTTCTTCAGGGCGTCGAGAAATGTGTTCTTTACGGCGGGGTTCTCGATGACCGTAAGTTCCGCCATGTCCTTTCTGACTACCGGAGTAACCTTCTGGCTAATCGAACATCCTTGCAGCAAGACAACGACCGCCAACAAACCCACGATTCGCATATCAGTCTCCTTTATTGTGTGAAAACATCCCATCATTAAGGTTCCGACACAGGATTCTCCTGTTGCTATCAGTTCTCAATGTACCCCAGAATCGCCTCGTTCGCCAAGATCGACTTGATGAGATCCTTGAATGCCACATCCAGCGGCTTGCTGGGGTTTTTACCCACGTTCCAGCCAGATGCATAAGAGGCCCTTGTCGCATAGAATCGCTCCGTGGGTCCGCCTTCTGTCTCGACCGTCGCATTGATCCCTCCCCTGAAAACCGCGGGCCCGGGCATCATGGTCACCTTCGTCACTTTGACATACAGCTTCTTGTTGGCCTCGTCTCGAACGACGACCCCATTGCGCTCGAGCTCCCCCTTCAAAGCATCCACAACCGATTGCGTAAACTCATGGTAGTCAACCACAATGCCGCGGAACTCCAGCGCATGTTCCTCTCTTGAATCTTGGGCGTTCACGACTGCCACATCGCCTGAAGATGAGATGTTCTCGGCAACACCTTCCGCGACAGACGGCTTCGGGCTATACCGGCCGACCGCGGAACAAGACGACAGAAGCAGGAGGCAACAAACCGCCATGAGGATACACGGCGCTGTCGTGTGTCGACGCAGCATAGACAAGGCACAAATGCTTTTCGCTCGGACATCCATACAAGCTTTCTCCTTTCCTGAGTGGCCCTGAACACCAAGGTCCAAGGCCCTTTATAGAATCGTTGGGGGAAATGCACGCGGGTTGATCGGCCTGACATGGCGACTCCCGATGGAGGACGGACGCATCAACAGGCATCTCAGAAGCAATGTCGCGGCCGGTTTTTGCCGCACGTTCGAAACACCAGGCGCGCTGCCCACCACTACTGCCATTCTCCGTCTCCTTGACCAAGTTCCGCACCCGTCCCCTCCCCTTACACTGAACGTTACAGCCGTGGCAATCACGCGAAAATATCACGCCACCGCACCGTACGTCAAGGATAATCCGCACGGGGGCGGCACCCAAATCAGGGACGACCTCGTGTGCCTCGGATACAAGACTGGGGAAACCACGGTCAAAAATGTCCTCCTTGAGACTGGCCGTGATCCGGAACCCGACTCGACCCGGAAAACAACATGGCAAGAATTCGTCAGGAGTCGCTGGAGCGTTTGCGCGACGTCTGCCACATATCGTGGAAGTTGAAGAACTGCCAGGGGTGAGAGTGAACGAAGGTCTCCAGGGCCTCGACGAATTCCTGAAGGTAGGGGACATAAGCCTGGTTGGAACGTCCCAGGCCGGCCGGGACGCGGATGACTCGGGCCAATCGGAGGCGGTATGTCGAGAACCTCGTCTTGTGGCTGAAAACCACCGCGATCGGCGTGCCCTGCATGGAGGCCAGACGATAGGGACTGATGGGGAAATGCACGGGCGATCCGAGAAAGGTTGTTTCCAGGGTATTGGGATCGTTGCCGAAGACGCGATCGGCCATGAGTCCCAGGATTTCACGGCGTTGGAGCGTGCCGATCATCTCCATGATTCCCCCCATGTTCTCGACCGGATCGATGATCGAGAACGCGCCTTCCTTCCCGGCGTGCTGAAACCAGCGTGGGTCAATGTCACCGGCCCCCTGGTGCATCACGATGCTCACAGGCACCCCGAAATAGTGGAAGTCGGACATGGCGATCTGCCAGCAGCCCACGTGACTGTTCAGGATGATCAGGCCGTTCCCTTCTTCGATCAATGCGCGAAGCTCCCGGCCTTCCGGAGAATCCACCTGGAGCGTCCCGGGCCCGAGCAGGCCGAACGCTCCGCGATCGATGAGCGTTTCACCCAGGGCCGCGATCCGCAGATAGTCGTGCCACAGGCGGATCAGCGGATTCTTAACCTCGGGAAAGCGCCGATCCAGATAGTATCGACATCGACGGCGCACGAAGGGCCGAAACAAGACATACCACAGGACCACGACGTACATACAGGCGTAGGCCGGTCGACGTCCTCCCACGCGGATCAGTACCGCAAAGAAGGCATGCTGCCACCGCTTGCCCACGCTGCGTGAATCCCACTGGGCGTTGGAAACCTTCTGCCGATGCGGTTCAGCGCCCATGCCTGGCTCTTTCCACGGCCCGTGCCGCTGCATACGTTATCAGGCCCAGCGCCAGGGCCAGCGCGGGCCCGACGACCAGCGAGCCCAGCAGCCACTCCCACAGGCGCTCCAGGCCCATGTGCCCCAGTTGGAGAAAGGACGCATCCGAGAGGTGCTCGGCGCCTTTGAGCGTGAGAAAGCGACCGTGTCGCATGAAGTATCCCGCTTCGATGCACAGGGCCGGCACGACCGGAGGCATGCAGAACTGACTGGCCGCGACCGCCGCCACGCGATTGAGTCGCAGCAGGGCCGCGGCGACGAGTATCGCCAGTGTATGGCAGGCAATCAGAGGCACAGCGCCCAGAAAGACTCCCAGCGCCACGGCAAGACCGAGTTCTCTCGGGGTCGCGCGCTCGGTTAGCAACATGCGAATGGAACGTAGCGGATGCCACATCGTCACGGACGCTTCCGCATCCGGGGCCACCACCTGGTGGTGGGGCCAGGGAACCAGGGCTCGCACGGTCAGGTGCGTGTTCAAGATGCCGAGTCGGAGATTGTCGTGGAATTTGTTGAAATGGGAGACGCGCTGCTCGGGTTTCGGATAGTGCACCCGCACGGGCACCTCGTGTACCTTCACGCCGCCCCACAGGGCGCGGACCACAATCTCGACTTCGAACGCGTAGGCCTGCGCTCGGCAGGGCAGACGTTCGAGGGTCGGCAGTGGGTAAGCTCGGAATCCGCTTTGGATATCCTGCACGCGCGTACCGGTCTGAACCCAGACCCAGAAATTGCCGAACTTGCGTCCAAACCGAGAGGCCCCAGGCACGGTGGCGCGTTCAAAATCCCGAACGCCCACGACCAGCGCATCGGGATGTTGGTTGACGGCCTCAAAGAACCGCGGCAGGTCTTCGGGATAGTGCTGGCCGTCGGCATCGAGAGTGATCATATGCGTGTCCCCGTGCTCGCGCAGGTGACGGGCCGCTGTCCGAATAGCCTGACCCTTGCCCCGATTGATCTCGTGACGAATCACTCCGACGGGAAGGTCTTTCAACAATGCATCCACCGCTTGCTCGCTCCCGTCGTCGACGACCAAGACGCGCGGATGGATCTCCAGGCACCGGGAGACAACATCCCGGAGGCAATCCGGCTGGTTGTAGACCGGGATCACTACCGTGATATGTTCGGCGACATCCACGATCTCACGTCTGCTCCACAAGGCGGCGGTTCTTGCGCGCAAAGCGCACAAAGCTGCCCGCGTTGGCGAGGAATCGCCTCCAACTGTCCGGCGATTTCCACAACATGCTCACGAAGTTCCACAGCGTCCTGGGGCGCGTGTAGTAGTGTTTGTAGAACTCAAGGAACAGACGCTCCAGTTGCTCGGCGGTCATGCCGTGGGGCACAAACACCGTGCTCATGCAATCCATCTTTTCCCAGTTCTCCTCGAAGGCGCCCAGCGAATGGATGTCGCCGTAGAGCGGGGAACCGGGAAAGGGGGTGAACTTCGCCATGTTGACGTCATCGATCGGCAGGGAGAACACGTAGTCCATCGTCCGGCGGAAACTCTGTTCCGTCTCCCCCGGCAACCCAATCATGAAGAGCCCCTTGACGCGAATACCGGTCCGATGGATCTGGCGAACCGTTTGCGCCATCAACTCCAGGTCGGGATTCTGTCGATGTTGGGCCAGGAGATCCGGGTCTCCTGTCTCGATACCCAGGCTGATCATCCAGCAGCCGGCGCGCTTCATCAAGGCCAGCAGTTCCGGGTCCACGTGTTCGGCCCGCACGGCGCAGTTGAACGTTATCCCCAGGGGATGATCGATCATCCGCCGGCAGAAGGCGACGACGCGATCGCGGTTGAACGTAAACTGATCGTCGTAGAAATTGACGTGGCGGATTCCGAACTGGTTCTTGAGAAACTGCAAATGCCGCACGAGGTAATCCGCAGAGTTGTAACGGAAGGACCTCCGGAACACGGAACGGTCACAGTAGCTGCACTGATACGGACAACCCCGGCTGGAGATACAACTGGTATTGGGCGTTCTAGGGTAGTTGAAAATCGGCAACTGATACCGCTGGGGAAAACCTTCGAGTTTGTGATAGGCCGGCAACGGCAAGGTGTCGAGATCCAACCGATTCTGCTGGAACCCGTTGAAGATAACCTGTCCACGCTCACGATAACTCAATCCGGCGATCCCCTCCGGCTTGCCGTCCGCCTCCATGAGCGACTTCAGCGCCTCCTCACCCTCTCCGACAACGACGTAGTCCACCTCGGCATAATCACGAACGATTGTCTCGCCTAGCGCCGACGCGTGCGGGCCGCCGGCGATACAGCAGGTCTCCGGGTACATCTGCTTGATGCGGTCGAAAATCCGGACGGCGTCCAGGAAGCCTGCCGTCGTGCAGGTGGCCCCAACGTATCCCGGTTGGTGACGGCGCACGTATTCGTCGATCACCTGATCTGAATCGGGATAGGCAAAGCAATCGATAATGTCCGCATGGAGACCGTACTGCTCGACGTAGGCGGCCATGCTGGCCAGTCCCAATGGCGGCATCAGGTTGGCCAGACGCGAGATATCCCGGCCGGCCACCCGCGCATCATAACCCAGAGGATGGATCAACAAGACACGCCGTTTATCCATGCCGGACCGTCCCCGCCCCGTCGACGCCCTTGGGCTCCGGCGGAAACCGTATCAAACGCTCCCAAAGCAACCCCTTCCAGCCAACGGCCCGCAGCTTCGAGATCACGCGAAACCCTTGCTCGGGGGGGAAGATTCGATCCTGCCGACGGGCCCAGGCGTCGGTCAGTCGCTGATCCATCCACGCCTTGTCCACCTTCGGTGAGATATAATAGACCGGCGCGAACAGCGTATCGCTGTCCCGCACGACACCTTCCGCCAAAGCACGGTGGTACAGGGGCGTTCCGGGATAGATCCGGATGCCCGAGAAGCCAAAGACCACACAGTGCTCCAAGGCCGCGATATTGTCAAGGCCCTCCTGAAGCGTCGCCTCCGTTTCGTCGGGCCCCCCGAAGATGATGAAGTGCGCACAAGCAACCCGAGATTGGCTGAGCATGTCCGTGGCGGCCCGGACATCGGCCCATTGAAAGGCCTTGCCCATCCCTCGCAACGTGGCATCACTGGCCGCATCGACCCCCAGCTCCACCGCATAAAGCCCAGCCCGCTTGCACAAGGCGACGGCTTCGCGGTTCATTCCCCTGGGAGAGAAGAACGCCGCCCATTTCATACCCAAGTCTCGCACTGCAAGCGCCTCGGCGAGTTCCAGATAGTGTCCGGCCGGATCGTTGAAGACCGAATCCGCGAAGAACACGGTATCCACCTGGAAGTCCCGTTTGAGCCGTTCCATGTCCGCCACCACCGCCTCCACCGGGCGCGGGCGAAAGCATGGTCCCTCCAGGCCGGGATAGGTGCAGTAGCAGCAATGATAGGAACAACCGCGCTTCGTCTGCAAACCGATGACGCCGCTAGCCTCCCGGTAGAACGAGACCAGTGACGGGCTGAAGCACGGGGAGTATTGTTCCACCTCGGACAATCGCTCCAACCCGACGGGCCAGATCTCAGGAACAGGTCGGCCTTGGGCGATGGCCTCAACCGCTTCAACGATGAGGCGCTCGCCTTCGCCGGCGATGGCCACATCGGCGTCAACATAGTCTCTGACCCGGCCCGGCATTATCGAGACGGCCGGACCTCCGACAATGATGGGAACGTGGGCCTGCGTCCTGACCAAGGCGATCACGTCCTTGGCCCCCAGCAGCTCCCAGCCATCCCCCGACTCAGCCAGGGAGTCGACCCGGTCGATGTTGCGAATGGACACGGCCACCACATGCGGATCACATGTGGCGATGGCCTGCGTCAGAGACTCCGGCGCGCAACCGGCCGCCAGCCAGTCGAATTGGGTGACCTGATGACCGGCATCCATCAAAGCGGCGGCTACGGTGGCCATCCCCAGGGGATAGACCGGATAGGGGCCCTGACAGGTATTCGTAGAGATCAGAAGGACCCGGCTCATGATTGCTCCAACGTCTTACGTTGGAACCGCTTTCTTATGCGTGGGTCATAGCGCCGATACGTTCCGTCCTCTATCTCGCGCTCAATGACCTTCTGGAACAACTGTCCCATACGAAGCTGGTATCCGGCGTCGGTGTAGAACGTCTCCCAAGCGTATTCATAGATGCCCTGCAGTTCATCGATCGACATCCTCCTCGGCTGGAACACCACCTTGTCGGCCGTGTAGTCCGCCCAGTTGTTGCTCAGGATTCGTCCTTCCCGCTCGAGTTGTTCTCGAATCGGGCTGTGCGGGAAGGGTGTCAGGATCGTGAACTCGGCGACGTCCAGGTGAACCTCACAAAGGAAATCCACGAGCCGCTTGATGGCATCGACGTCGTGGTCGTCCGTGCCCAGCAGGATCGTCCCTTCCACACCGATGCCGTGGTCCTGGAGCATACGAATCCGGTTCTTGATCACGTCGGACGTGTCAAATACTGCCTGGTACACGTACCAGCAGCCCGCCTCGGCGGCCAGTTGGATGACCTCTTCATCGTAGAAAATCGGATGCGAAACCCATTTCTTCTTCAACGGCTTCATGGCCTTGAACAAATCCATGATCCAGTCACGATCCTGGGCCAGCGAATTATCAACGATAAAGAGTCTGTTATTCTGGATCTGCTCCAGCTCTTCGATCACCTTGTCGATCGGACGCGGGCGAAACTGCTTGCCTCCCAGAAACGCACTACAGCACGGGAAGCAATTGAACTTGCAGCCCCGTGAGGCGTGCACGAGATCCACCATTTGCACGCCGCGGTAGTTGTAGAGCGGTCGGTTCAGGATACTGCGTCGCGCGGGTCCAATCTGTTCGGTCGGCGGGTGATTCCTCATGTAGTCATAGACCGGTTTGAGCCGGTTGGCCCGGAAATCATCGATGACCTGCCCAAAACGGCCCTCGGTCTCGCCCAGGAACACCGCGTCGGCATGCTTGGCCACCTCTTCACTGTGCAGCATGGTGGAAATCCCGCCGAAGATGACGGGTACGCCTTTCGAGCGAAACGCATCGGCGATCTCGAAGGCCCGAGGAAGCTGGCAGGTCAGCATCGTCGATATCGCGACCAGATCCGCCTTCTCGTCCAGGTCTATCTCCTCGATGTTGTCGTCTTCGAACACGATCTCGACGTCGTCGGGCACGGTCGCGGCAAACACCACCGGGCCATGGGGCGGCAGGTGAAAGGTCGTTTGGCGCTCCAACTTAGGCCACGCCGGGTAGATTAGCTTCATCTTCACGGGCTAATATCCATCCCTTATATATCTCATGCCGGTTGTTTTCGCAAACCACCACGAAGACCTGCAAAATACGGTCT
>CAYNQP010000105.1:0-9608 GCA_964399325.1 uncultured Pirellulales bacterium | reverse complement strand
CGCTGCTCGACAAGTGTGAACGACTCATTCACGCAGGTGCCTACTACTGCCCAAGCATCAGTTGGTTCGTCGATAAGGAGGCAAGGGACCGTCATCCGTACCGTCAGTCTATTGCGCACGGGAAGACCACCGCTCGGATCCGCAGACAGGAGATTTCTCTGGTGAACATGCTGTCTTCAGAGCGCACGCCGCAGGTAGCGCGCACTCGCTGGGATGATGCACAACGCGAGCTGCTGAAATCCAGCAAGACAGTGAGGCAGAGCCGTGTATCGAGTGGCGATGACAATGCGAGTCTGATGAAGCAATTGCCAGGTGAAAAGCATGCGCGATTGCGGACCATCCTCGGGATCGTTGACCGTCATCTTGACATACATAAGATAGCACAACATTTGATGCGGGGAGATAAGATGACTGACGCTTCCCGATTTTGCCTTTCGCCCGAGTGGATGGGTTGGCATCATATTCGTCTACTCTTCTCCATGATTGAGGACTATCACTATATTCACGTGACGGGAGGGTCGCCAGGGGGCGTCTGTGCCGAGCATGATCATCAAGACCTGGAGTACGTTCTGTTGTTGAGTCGGGCTGATGCGGTCATCACGAGCGATAAGAAGCTGGTCGAGCCGCTGGCACGTGCAGCGTTTCCGGAGAAAGAGGTGTTTTCGAGCCTGGAGGAGGTGCCGGAGTCGTATCGGTGCGATTGGGCCGGTTCGTGAGAGGTGGCGGCGGGTTGCATCTTCCTTGTGGTTGGTTGTATACTATGGCAATGCTGGAGCCGTACTGATGGTGGGCTGAAGTCCATCCTACGTCTGTGAGCCAGGGGGCAACCGTTATTGTGTGTGCGCATGGATACAGAGAAGCAGGTTGAATACTGGCGAAATGGCTCCGAGGAAGACTTTGCTGCCGCTCAGTCCTTGCTGGAGAAAGGGCACGTCAGGCATGGCCTGTTCTTTGCCCATCTGGCTATCGAGAAGATGCTCAAGGCCCTGGTGGTCCGTCAAACGAAGGAGGAGCCGCCCCGGATTCACAACCTTGTTCGCTTGGCCGGATTGGCGGGCCTGGAACAGGGCCCGGAGCAGCAGCGATTCCTTCGGCGGTTTGACTTGTACCAGATGGAAGGACGCTATCCGGATTCGAGACAAACGATTATCAGTTGTGAGGTAGCCAGCCAAGAATTGGGAGAGGCGGCGGAGACACTGAAGTGGTTGAGAGCGGAATTGTCGATGTGATAAGGCGGTATCTGGCGGCGCTCCCGGCGGTGGGTATTCACGCTCATCAAGCGGTGCTCTTCGGGTCCTTTGCCACGGGCCAGGCGCACCAATGGAGCGACATTGACCTGGTGGTCATCGCTCCTGAATTCGACGCCGCCCCCGATTTTGGCACGATCAAGAACTTGTGGGAGACCACCCTCCTTGCCGACAACCGCATCGAGCCGATCCCGTGCGGCGAACTGGAGTGGGAGAGCGGGGACGGTCGGCCTATTCTCGAAATCGCTCGTCGCGAGGGAGTGGTCATCCGGGCCCAAGTGTAATAGGTTGTTTTGGCCGCAGTTGTCTGCTCTCCTGCCGGATTCTTTCGTCACGGGGACATTCCCGGCGCCGCTCCGAGCGAAATTGTCTCTGTGGTCATGAATCCGATGAATATTCGCGCAGGTTCGGCGTCTGTCTGATAGAAGGGCGGTCCGGGGGACCGGGCCATGAAACCGGCGCCGGACCGTTGGCTTCTGGCCGCGGTACGTTGTTGTCCGAAGGCCGCCGATGCTGTACAATCATTCTTCCGGGCGTTTGTGCGGAACAATCGATTCATCTTTGAGAAGGGAGATAGCAATGACGACATCTCGATGGACCTTGTGTGTTTGTGCCGCACTGCTCCTTGCCGGTGGCTTGGCCCAGACGGGAACGGCGGCGACTTCCCCGGTCGAGGAACTGACGAAGGTGCTGCCGGACGACCTGCTTTTCTTCATGGCGACCAGCGGAGGCGAGGCCGTGAAGGGCGATTTTGACAAGAGTATCATGGGTCGAATCTGGAACGATCCGAGCACGCAGATTTTCTGCCAATCGATCAAGACGGAACTGATGGCCAAAATACAGCAGGAGGCCCAGGCTGAGGAAGATGTCCCCAGGATCATAGGCATGGCCCTGGAATACGCCCAACTGGTGCTGGACCGGCCGGTTGTCGTCGGCGTTGCCCAAGTGCCGGTCGAGAAGGGCCCGCCTGGCTGCATCTTCGCGATTCTTGACGCCGGCGACCGCAAGTCGGATGTGGCGGCGGCGGTGGCCAAGGTCGAGGCGATGCTGGGTGAGAACAAGGTCGCCGAGGTCAAGGTAGGTTCTCTGACGATGCGCGGTCTGAAGGACAACGAGGATGTCCGTTTGTACTGGGGCTGGGTGGGCAACTACCTGGTCGTGGCCGGCAACGATGCGCAGGGGGCGGTCTTGAAGTATGTCGTGAAACCCCGTGCGACGGTGGCGGCGTATCTCCAGAAGGTCCCCAGCAGTGGCGATGCCCTGGCCTTGTACTACGACTACGGGAGGCTTCTCGGCATGGTCGATGCCGTTGCGGGCGTGAAGGCAGGTGAGAAGGAAGCCGGGCTTATCAAGGCGGTGGTGTCGGAGATGGGTCTCGCCAACGTCGGGGCCTTGACGCTGCGAGCGGGTTTTGCCGGTCCCGACCTGGTCAGCAATGCATTCTTGCATGTGCCTGAGCCGAGGACGGGGATATTCACCGCCTTCAAGCCGGTGGAACCATCGATGTTCCGTATGGTCGATGCGCAAGCTGTGGCGGCCGGTGCCGTCAACTACGACCTGGCCGGCATCTATGACATGGCTATGAAGACAATCAAGACCATCTCGCCGGACGAGGGCTATCCGGAGATTCAGAAGGGACTCGCCCAACTTGAATCTGAAGTCCAAGTCAGTATTCGCGACGGTCTGCTCAAGAGTCTGGCCGGTCCGGCTGTGTTCTACACGCTTCCGGCCGGAAAGATGGTCGAGGCGCCCATGGGGGGCTTCGTCGTGGTGGTGAAGTTGACCGATGGCCAGTTGTTCGAGAAGAACATGACCGCAATTGGTGCATTTGCCAGTGCCAAGGCCAAAGGCATGCTGCAAGTCGGCGTGCAAACCGACGAAGCAGGTCGAACGATTCACGTCTGGAGCAGCCCGGCGCTGGCCTTGGCGCAAGTGACGCCGACCTGGTCGGTTGTCGATGGGCAGGTTGTCATTGGTTCCAGCACGCCTTTGTGCAAGATGGGGATCAAGCAGGTGGTGTCCCAAGGTGAGGGCACGACGTCGCTGCTCGATACGGACGGATTCAAGGAGGTCGCGGCGAAGTTGCCGAAGAATCTTGTGAGCTTGACCTATGCGGACTCACAGGTGCAGTTCAACCAGATGATGACGCAACTGCCGCAGGTCTGGCCGATGGCGGTCATGGCGGCCATGCAAGCCGGGTTCAAACTGCCGGTCATGCTGCCGTCGCTGGGCAGCATCGCTCAGGACATGCAGCCCTCGTGTGAATACGGTTATCTGGCCTCGGATGGGTTCTACACGCACTATCAAGGCTCAGGTCTCGAAGTCAGCCTCAGGGGCGTCGCCGGTGCGGCTCTGGGCGCCGGGATCGCGATGCCTGCACTGGCCCGCACCCGGCAGCTTGCCTTCCGCATGACCTCCGGGACGAATCTCTCCGGTATCGGCAAGGCCTGCCTGATTTACGCAAACGACCACGACGACAGATTCCCACCCAATCTGGAGGCGCTTGTCCAGGAGGTCGAGTTGTCTCCGAAGTCTCTGGAGTCAAAGCTCAAGCCCAAAGATTTCGATGGTCCCAGCTACATCTACATAGCCGGGCAGACGATGATGATGTCGCCGGCCAACATCGTAGTCTACGAGAATCCCGAGTTCTGTCAGGAAGGAGTCAACGTCCTGTTTCTGGATTCTCACGTTGAGTTCATGAAGCCCGATGCCTTCCGGCAGAGACTGCAAGCCACTTATGAGCGGCTGGGCCGGGAGATGCCCGAGATCAAATTCAAGGATTAGAGGTCGCCGTGGGGGGGGGTGGACTTCGTGGACTGAGTGGACGATGTGGACGTTGTGGACTTCCTGGTCGCTGCGCCTCGTCCACACAGTCCACTTCGTCCATACAGTCCGTGACGTGCGTCGCTGCGCCCCGTCCACAGTCTTCCGTCGATCCCTCGCGATATTCCGTTGAACTACGTCCTATTGGTCCCTATAATCGGGGCTTTGGGTTGGGCTATCTTTAGGGAAACGACATATGGTAAAGAAGAAGCAGCAGAAGAAGGTCGTGCTGGCATACAGTGGCGGGCTGGACACCAGCGTGATTTTGCCCTGGTTGAAAGAAACATACGGCTACGACGTCATTGCTTTTGCGGCCGAGTTGGGCCAGGGCGATGAACTGGAAGGCATCAAGAAGAAGGCGATGGCCAGCGGGGCGGTCAAGTGCGTGGTCAAGGACCTGCGGCGCGAGTTCGTCGAGCAATACCTGTGGCCGATGCTCAAGTCGGGGGCCGTCTATGAGAACGGCTATCTCCTGGGCACCAGTATCGCCCGGCCCCTGATCGCCAAGCACCAGGTGGAAGTGGCGCACGCCGAGAAAGCTACGGCGGTGGCCCACGGCGCCACCGGCAAGGGCAACGACCAGGTGCGCTTCGAGGTGACCTTCATGGCGCTGGACCCGACGCTGGAGATCATCGCCCCGTGGAAGGACCCGAAGTTCAAGCTGACCAGTCGCGAGGCGGCGGTGGACTACGCCGAGAAGCACAATATCCCCATCGACCAGAGCAAGAAGAAGATCTATTCCCGCGACCGCAACCTCTGGCATATCAGCCACGAAGGCGCCGACCTGGAAGACCCGGCCAATGAGCCCAAGGACGATCTTTTTGTGATGTCGCAGCCGGCCTCCAAGGCCCCGAACAAGCCCGATTACGTGACGATCGGATTTCACGAAGGCATCCCTGTCATGCTGGACGGGAAGCTGACCAGCGGCGTCAAGATGATCGAGACCCTCAATGAGATCGGCGGCAAGCACGCCGTGGGCCAGGTGGATGTGGTGGAGAATCGCCTGGTCGGCATGAAATCGCGCGGCGTCTATGAAACGCCGGGCGGGACGATTCTCATGACCGCCCACACGGCCCTCGAAAGTCTGGCGTTGGAACGCGAAACCATGCACTACAAGCAGCAGGTGGCGCTGAAATATGCCGAGCTGGTGTATTACGGTCTGTGGTTCAGCCCGCTGCGCGAAGCGCTGGACGCCTTCGTCGATGTCACGCAGCGCAACGTCACCGGCGACGTGACCGTGAAGCTGTTCAAGGGCCGCTGCACGGTGGCCGGGATGAAGAGCCCCAACAGTCTCTATCAGGTGGACTTGGCCAGCTTCACAATGGGCGCCGAGTACGACCAGATGGATGCGAAGGGGTTCATTCGTCTATTTGCGTTGCCCGTCAAGGTGGCCGGCATTGTCAACCGCAAGGGCGGCAAAAGCGCTAAATGACGGGTGACCAGACGCCGCGACGGAGATGAGTTTACACGGGAGGCGATGTGCCGGCACAGGAATGGATCATATGTGCGTTCGTTTTCGCACTCGGCTGTATTATCGGCAGCTTTCTCAATGTTGTCATTTACCGCTTGCCCCGTGAGAAGTCCCTTGTAAGCCCTGGCTCGGCGTGTCCCGCCTGCGGCAAGCCGATCCCGTTCTATGACAACGTACCGCTGGTCTCCTGGCTGTTGCTGGGGGCGAAGTGTCGCCACTGCAAGGCGCGTATCTCGGCTCGGTACTTCATCGTCGAACTGCTCACCGGGACGATCTTCCTGGGCCTCTATCTTCTCTATTTTCACACAGATGTGCGGCTGGGCCTGCACGTCTCCGGTGGCTGGCTCGTGTATGGAGTACACGTGATTTTACTAGCCGCCTTTGTTGCGGCCTCCGGGATTGATCTTGAGCTCTGGGTCATTCCGCTGTCGATCTGCTGGCTGGTGACGGTGGTTGGACTTCTTGGCTCGACGGTGGCCGGCTATGTCATCGACCCGGCGGTGATCCGTGCCTACTCGCTTTTTCCCGTGGCCTCGCCCACCACAGGGGCGCTGGCGCTTGGAGGGGGGGTCGGATTGCTGGTAAGCTGGCTGCTTCTGAGAACCGGCCTGCTCAAGCGGAGTTACGAAGTGCCGGCCGATGCCGATCAGATTGCTCCGGCGGCCGAAAAAGCCCATGAGAAGGATCTTTCGCCCCCTTACCTTGACGACTATCCATTCAAGCACCGGCTGGAAAGCTGTCGTGAGGTTGTCTTCCTTACGCCGGTTGTGGCCGGCGCGCTGCTGATGTGGATTATTTCCAAGGGTTCCGGTCCCATCGCGACGTGGTGGGGCGGGCTTCTGGCCCACCCGCTGATCTCGGGTCTTCTCGGGAGCCTATTCGGCTATTTTGTCGGCTGCGTCGTTGTCTGGGCGACACGCATCCTGGGCACGCTCGGTTTCGGCAAGGAAGCGATGGGACTCGGCGACGTGCATCTGATGGGTGCGGCCGGTGCGGTCATGGGACCGGTGATGGTTGTTGTCGCGTTCTTCATCGCTCCCTTCTTCGGTCTGGGCTGGGCGCTCTTCCAGGTGTTCTCCAAAAAAATTCACCAGATTCCCTATGGTCCGTTCTTGTCCTTAGCCGTTTTTACCGTTATGATTTTGCACGATTGGATACTGAACCGTTTTGCCGTTCTCTTTTTGCGATAAGAGGGCATTGCTGCGTTCATAGTGCTGCAAGGAGGTGTCGAATGCAAGTCGTCAAAGCAAAGGCTATCATCCCCCTGGTCTGTCTTGTGGCTCTGTCGGTGGTGTCCGGATGCACCGACTACAAGAAGAAATACGACTATCTGAACGTCGAACACCAGAATCTCAAGGGACGCTTTGGGAACTTGCAGAGTGAGAGGCAGCAGCTTACCGAACGGATCTCTCAGGATCAGCAGACCATCAATGAGCTGCGCCGGCAGATCGAAGAATTGAACAAGACTCCTGCGGAGGCCACGGGTTTCGGGGCTGGGTATGACGTGGCCTTCGATGCCGCCGCCGGGACCATCACGGTGACGTTGCCGAACACGATTCTCTTCGATTCGGGCAAGGCCGCGCTCAAGAGCGCCACCAACGCCGAGCTCGATCATATCCTGTCAGTGCTCCAGTCGAAGTACCCCGGCAAGGAGATCGATGTCGTCGGACATACGGACACGGACCCCATCTCCAAGACCAAGGAGCTGTGGAAGGACAACTGGGAACTCTCCGCCCAACGGGCGCTTTCTGTAACGCGGTATCTGATGGCTCACGGCATTGCGGGCAATCAGATCAAGGCCTCCGGCTGCGGGCCGGACCGGCCGCTTGCGCCCAACACCTCGGCCGCGGGCAAGGCGAAGAACCGCCGCGTCGAGATTGTCGTCCACATGAGATAGGTGCTCTCGCCGGTGGTCAGGGCGTGGGGGCTCGCCGCACCGCGACGACGAATTCGTGGTGCTCGGCGTCGAAGCGTATGCTCTCTATCGTTCCACGCACCGGGCACACACATGAGCCCTGCGTGGTTGGAGTATCGCACAAGTAGTCCCCCGGTCGCACCTCATCTCCAACCTTCACGGCCAGGCCATAGGTCGCATCTACCCGGACGATGGACGTCTCCGCCGTCATTTGACTGGTTGTGGCCACGCCTGGATGCCCATAAGCCGCGCCACCTTCCCTGACAGCTTAGTATTGTCATGCACCCCCGCGAATTGCTCCGCGCCGGGCCCAAACGCGTAGATGGGGACAGGCGAGCCGGTATGGCCTGTCGTAGACCAGTGGACCTTCACATTGCCGCCTTTGATGCTCCCGGAGGGGATGGTCAGTCTGCCCGTTTCGTGGTCGGCCGTCACGATGACCAGCGTACGACCGTCGGCCAGGGCGAAGTCAATCGCGGCCTTGACCGCTTCGTCGAAACGCAGCGTCTGCCAGACGCAGTTGTCGGCGTCATTGTCGTGGCAAGCCCAGTCGATCTGGCTGCCCTCGACCATCAGGAAGAAGCCCCTCTTCTGGACAAGCCCTCCTTTGCGAGTGTCTCTGAGCAGGTTGATGGCTTTCTCCGTGAGCGCGGCCAGAGAGGGCTCCGGCGGCCCCGTCGTCATGCCTTCGAGCTGAAATAGTCCCAGCACCGGAAGGTGGCCAACCGCGTTCAGTTGATCGCCTGTCTCAACGTAGGTGTATCCCGCCTGCTTCGCTTGGGCGATCAGGTCCTTGTCGTCCCTGCGGGTGCCGCCGCGCTGGGATCTGGGCAGAAAGAATCTTCTGCCGCCGCCGAACAGGACATCCACCTTGTTGGCGAGCAACTGCTCGGCGATGGCCGTCTCGTTGTCTCGCGATCTGACGTGAGCGGCGAACGAGGCGGGGGTGGCGTGCGTGATCGCGGAGGTCACGACGAGGCCCGCAGTCATTCCCCTCGCCTTGGCGGCCTCGAGGATCGTTCGATACTCCCTCCTGTCGGGCGTCATTCCTATCATCTTGTTCCTGGTCTTGACTCCGGATGCCAGGGCGGTCCCCGCCGCGGCCGAATCGGTAACGAGGTTGTCCGCCGAATGCGTGTGAATCAACCCGGTGAACGGCATGCGCTCCATATGGAGCTTTCCAGTGAGCCCGACCGCCTTGATGCGCGCCAGCGTTACCTGGCTAAGCCCCATGCCGTCGCCGATACAGAGGATGACGTTGTGTACCGTCATCGAGCCGGTCGTGGGATAGGGCTGCACGTCCGCAGATCCCTGGTAGAACGACAGGTCGTTCATATCGACATTGGGCTTGGGATGGGCCGCAAAGGTCGATAGCGGGACGATGGCGACACACGTGATGACCAGAACCAGCGTGGTGACAAGCAAGGCGCGCAGGGTGTTTCGCATCAGGCTATTCTCTTTCATAAGTACGGACACAGACCCTTTCTTCTGCCCTATCTGACGCTTCTACGCAGATGGTTATTGCTCCATTCCGGCCCGTGTGAAAGCGTTTGGCGCTCGCGGCCTCAAACGTCTCCCGTCGCCGCTCGTAGTCGGTCCGACTGCCGCTGCATATCAGAACATCGGGTTCGAGGCTCTCGATGAATCGTCCGTCGAGCGTGGTGAGTGATCCATGGTGCGGTGAGACAATGATAGTCGCGTGCAACTCAGGATACCGTGCCATGATCTGCTGCTGGGCGAATTGTTCGATGTCCGAGCACAGCAGTATGCGGATGCCTCCAAACTCGATCAGGGAGACCAGCGACCTGTCGTTGTCGCTGAGATCGCCCGGGTAAAGCGGTTCATCGACCGGCCACAGTGTGGAGATCGTTGCGCCAGCCGCTCGAACCGTTTGAGGCATGCGTTCGACCTCGCGGCCTCTCGCGCGGAGACACTCTATCAGCCGCTCCGCGGTCTGCTCGGTTTGCGACCGAGCGAAGAAGGCGTCATTGGCATAGATGTGATCGACGCGGCGCGCGGAGACGACCTCGGGGACGCCGTTGATATGATCGATGTCGTTGTGACTGAGGACGACGGAGTCGATCCGCCCAAGGCCCATGTAGTCTAGGAAGGGCACGACGATTCGCGTTCCCACGTCGGGCGTGTACAAAGA
>CAYNQP010000104.1:0-9697 GCA_964399325.1 uncultured Pirellulales bacterium | reverse complement strand
AGACGACAACGTCGCCCGGAAGGCCGCCGTTGCCTGTGACTTCCCGCAGGGGCTTTTCCATGCGTGAGCCAAGCGCCCGAGCCGCAGAGAGTCTCGATGGGTAGATGTCGGCGTCGAACTCGTCCTCGACCCCCTCAGACCAGATGGGCGAGACAGTCGTCAGCCCAGCCGAACGATCCGCCTCGATTCTAGCTGTAGCGGCCGGGTACGATCGGATTTCCGGCTCGTGGGCCACACGCCGGTACGTGACCACCGGGACCGCGACCCAGAGAGTCGCCAGAAGCAGGACCAAACCGATCAGCACGCCCACGCCAGCTTTCCGTGTCCTGCCCTTCAGCAGCAACACGAGCACAACGAGAATGAAGGCGAAGACAAACACCATGGGAAATGGGACTACTGTGGTCATACGCTCACCCCCTGGTTCGGCATAGGCATCGGTGCAAAGACAGGTTGTCGACGGCGCGGTGGCCAGGCCAGCATCGCCAGAGAAACCACAATGATGATCCCCCCAATAGCCAAGCTTTCAATTCGAAGGTGCTGGAGGAACTCCATGATTGTCGCTGGAGGATTCTGACTGATTTGATACGTGTTGAACAGTTCATCAATCATGAACATCACGCCACCTGCGACGCCGCCAAGGCCGACCAGGGCCCTCAGGATGTGCGAGATTCCGTGGACCCGTCGGCCGATGATGATGAGTACGGCTCCTATGAGAAACACGATTGTCCCTGCGGCCAGGCACATGTTCTCCATCCCTCCGACCCAATCCGGCCCGAGGATGCGTTCGACCTCGTGCGCCAGCGAGGGATTGGGAAAGCCCAGAGAAACCACCATGGGGATCTCCAGGGCAAGAATCATGCCGATCAGAAACGCCACGAACACGAGCAAATGGCCCAGCCCCGCGAGAAGTCCGCTGAAGGGATGCCAGGGCTCATACACGACCGTGCCCGTGTTCGCATAGGAAGGCGAAGACGACGGCGGCTCAACAGCCGGCCCAGGTTCCTCAACGGCTTGCCGGACCGGTTCAGCCTGTCTGCCTCCCGCTTCGGCTGGCACAACAGGCGCCGGCGGGGTCTGTGCATGCACTCCCGCCTTGGCCGCGGCAGCACGATTGCTCCAGACCACCAGCGGCAGACCGTAATTGTCGCGGAATTGGCCCGTGGCGATCATGATGATATCGATCACCTGCCCGATCCCGAACAAGCCCCAGGTGAAGAGCCAGAGAATGCCGGTGCCGACCTTGCCGACGTAGAATCTCTGCATCCCGGCAACGGGCGCGAAAGGCATCACAAACGGAATCAACGCTATGAGCAGTGCAGTGAGTCTCTTGCGCGACGAGACTGAGCCGGACGGCGGCACGGCGTAACGAGACGACTTGCGCCTCACCTCAGCCGCATCGGGAGCCCCGAACAGCCGCGGTGGCAAAAACAGGAACGCCACAAACACAGGGCTCGGGAAGATGATGAAGAAAATGGCAATGGCTTCCCCGTCGCCGCGTAATTTCATCGACGCTGTGACAACCGTCAGCACACACCCCAGGAGGATCAAGGGACGGACGAGATAGCGATACCACCCGGCAAACGTCGTGCGGCATATCATGATAAAGCAGAATGCCGAGACGATGAAGGAGTCCACGCCGAAGGCCACCGCAAGTGCGAAGTCGTCGCCGCCCAGACTGGTGCCGGCCAGGATGCACAAGAACAAGCCCAGGCCGAAGGCAACCAAGGAACCGATCAGCCAGAGGGTGCGTGCGTACGGTCGGACAGGTCGGACCACACCACTGGCGCTCGCCCCTTGCCGCTGGCCGCGTGCCTGGGCCGCGGCCGCACCGGAAATAGGCTGACCAACAGGACTTATGGCCTGAACGACCAGGACGATGCCGGCCAAGGCACAGGCTGTGATAACCGCCGGCAGGTCAAAGATACTCCCCGCCACCATGCCGAGGAAACCTACCCAGATGGCGTGCCCCAGATCAACCCGCTTGGCTCGCTGAGCATCGGTAATCTTCAGCCAGTCCACCAGCAACATCGGCAGCGCCAGCGCCAGGACTTGCCCGCCTTGACCTCCGATCTTGCCGCCGACGAACGGAAGCTGGACGAAGGGCAAATGACGGAACGGGCCAAAAGGCAAGGAGAAGCCTCCACCGCCACGGTGCAACAGCCCGCCGCCAAAGAGGCCCCCGACGATGTTCGCCACGAGGACCGCGAGAAAAGCAGCCCCGAAACACGTGGCGGTCTTCCCGAGCCATCTCGATTCCTGGTCCAGAGCCGCCCACCATTTCCGGCGTGAACGCAGGATCACCTTCGAGGCCACGCCAATCATCACAAAGACGGCGACCGCGGCGGGAAAGAACTCGCGCTGGTTCAGTATGCCCGCCCCGAAGGCGACTACCGCCGCCGTAGTCAGCGCCAAGGTCCTGCGCTGGCGATTGACGAGAGGGTCTGCGATGACCACCTTCTGGCCGGTCTCGTGCGCTCGCTCCTTGGCCGCCTTGAACTTGTCCGCGACTTGGCCGCTGAAGACCTCGGCCTTCTTGGCGAACTGCTCCGCCTTCTGGGCGAGTCGCTCGGCCTTCTTGCCGATCTCTTTGCTGAAATCGCTCTGGTCCTTGCCTTTGGCGCCGGCGGGGCGAGACGCTCCGGCCGCCGGTTGAGCGCGACCCATCTTCTGCGCCACATGCTCGGCAACAACGGAAAGCTCTTCCGGCGAGAATTGCGAAACGCTGTTACGAATGTGTTCGGCGCCAAAGACATCCTCGACCATCGCCTGAACCGTCTGATACCGCTCGGCGGGGTCTTTGGCCAGGGCCTTGCGGATCACGCGAGCGAAAGGCTCCTCGATGTGGCTCAGATCGGCAGTCGCAGACATGTGCTTCATCAGAATCTCAGCCGGGCTGGCCCCCAGGAAGGGAACCTGGCCGGTGAGCATCTCATAGAGCAATACGCCGAGGGCGTAGATATCGACGCTGCGATCGTAGCGGCCCGCGCCGATTTCCGGCGCCATGTAGTGGACGGTACCCACCGTGATGGTGTGACTGACGTGCCGGCTGGTACTCATCGCCTTGGTCAAGCCGTAGTCGCCGATCTTGGCGTAGCCGTTCTCGTAGAAGATATTACTGGGCTTGAGGTCCCGGTGTACGATACCGCACTCGTGCAGGTAGGACAGACCCTTGCCAATCTCGCGCAGGAAGAACGCCGCCTTCTGAGTTCCGAGCCCGCCGGGCGATTCCTTCAGCAGGTCGCTTAGCGACGGCCCCGAGACGTATTCCATGATAACGAAAGGTCGGTTCTGGTCGTTGTACTTGACGTCGAAGACCGTAACCAGGTGAGGGCTCTTGAGATTCATGCACTGGCTGATGCCGCGCAGCTCGATCTGTTCGTGGCTCTGGACCACTTTGAGCGCCACCTGGCGGCCGCTGTCACTGATGGCGTAGTACACCTCGCCGAAGCCGCCCCGTCCGGCCGCGCGCTGGATCGTGTATCCCTCCAGCGGTCGGTCTCCATATTTGTATTGGTACGCTTCCATAGGTCTTCTGCCGGATTATAAGGTCGTCTGGATTTTTCTCTCTTCCTTCTACGTATGGAACTTCGCCAAGACCATCGACAACGTGCCGATGCGAATCGGGGTGTCTACGGTCAGGCCTACACTCGGCTGCATGGGTCGCTCGTCGACGCTCACGGGCTGGCTCGCCCGGCACAGCAGCCGCTCATTCTGCACGAAGAAAGTCACGGTCTCGTCCAGATGCTCGGTCTGGACGTGATTGTTCGTGTAGGGCCCGACGAGAATGTCGCGCCCCATGAGGATAATGTGTCGGATGTCGGGCCGGCCCAGCCGCGCGCCCGAGAGCATGAGCAGCGCCGTCGTGCTGGCCGCATTGGGCAGGCGGAATCGCAGCCGACAACGAGGCGACAGCGCGATCGCATCTCCGTCGGCCAGCAATTTCTCCCTCACCGCCTGTCCGTTGACGTCTATGGTTTTGTCCGAACGCGCGAAGTAGTCGCCATCAACACGCTCGATGCTGACAACCGGCAAGTCCGGCTCGGCCATCAATCCCAACGTGGGCCTGGCCGACGAACTGATCGGGCCGACCGTGATGCGGGCATTGCGATAGACAAGGTAGCTGCCGATGCCATCCAGTTGCATGACGAATTCCGAAGGCAAATCGGCGGGTCCACGCGCGGGTCGAGGATTCACCTTGCCGCTGCTGCCATTGCGGTTCTTCTCGGGCATTGCATGATCCTCATTGAGGGCGCCACCCCACGGGCCCTGGGCCCCGGCGGCATCGGCAATGCTCAGACCCAGCGGACTCGCATCCAACTCTTCGAGGGCCTGTGCCGCCTGCTTGATGTCGGCCAGAGCCTTATCGAGCCACCGGGCCGACGGGCAAATCATCTTGACCTTGCGCAGCAGCGGCAAGGCGGCGCTGGGATTGCCCGCGGCGACGAATTCCGCCGCCTGGTGGCACTGCGTCAGCGCCCGGCGCAGATCGCCGATTTCCTCGGCATCTCCGTTGAGCGGAGCCAGCCGCTGCAGGAGCGACTGAGCCAGATCGACGCGGCCCTGTTCGAGACGGGACCGAACCTGCTCGCTCGCCTGTCGTTTGATCTGACGCAACAACTCGCCGACCTGGCCGTTCCTGTTCTGTGCGATGCCGGCGGCTCGAATCAAATCGACCGCCGTCTCGATGTCACCGTGCTTGAGCGCGCGCTCGGCCTTCGCCACCGCGTCTTCGGTCTGCAACCTCGCAGCCGCCAGCTCCTGTCGCAGCAACTGGGCCTGCGCGTCATCGGCCTCAGCATCGCCCAGGATTCGCTCCCCGACAGAATTCCAGCCGTCGGCGATGCGCCGTTTCGCCTGGGCGACCCGCAAGGCTTCTTGCTGGCGCCCTTGTTGCTGCTCGACCATGGCGCCGCAAACGGCCGCCCGAAGCCGGGCGATCTCAGGCAGATTGCCGCCCAGCTTCTCGGCCTTATTGCAGTCGGCTAACGCCGGTGGAAGCTGACCCGCCTCCAGACTCGTTTGCCCGCGCTGAACCAGCGCCCGGGTGAGCCGGCCGGTCAACCTCTGACCGTGACGATGACGCCTGACGTCGTCCGCTCCGGCGATCTCGAACGCCTCGTCGAGTCGGCCGTCAGCCAACGCACATTCAGCTTGTTTGATTCGCAGGATCAACACTGCAAAGCCCTTCGGATTTATGATTTACGATTCTTGGATTTGCGATTGAAACCCAAAATCGCTGAGACCGCTTCTTTCGATTCGTTCTGACGATGTCCGATCTACCCAAATAGTACATTGTCAATCGTAAATCGTCAATCTTGCTGGCCGTGCGCCATCGCGACCGTAGCGGTATCTTCGCACGGAGCCTCTCGATTCTGGAAATACTCATCCACCTGGGCAACGAGGTCTTCTTCCACAACGGTCTCCACCGGGATGGCCTGCACGAATCGACTCTCATGGGCCAGGACGCGCTCGGCCACATCCAGACGTTTTTGAATCTGAGAGATGAGTTTCTCGGTCTGGGCCAGTTTGCCGTTGTCCACTCGAATCGGGGAGCCGACCGCCGACGCCTTCACCAAGCGGTATTGAGCCGCAAGGGTCTCAATCTTGTTTTCGAGAAGACGCTTCTGATCCCGCGTCTTGGCCAGCAGTTGCATGGCAGCCCCGAGCGACCTCTCACGAGAGCCAAGCAAGCGCTCTTTGCTCGTCAAGATGAGCTCACTTTCTCTGAGGCGTTCGAAACGTGCGGCCAAGTCGGCTTTCACATCGTTGCGGTCGTAGCGCCTGTCAGCGAAAGTGAACTGTGCCTTGGGCGTTTCCAGCGAGGCGCGGAGGGTCTTGATCTTCCCACGCTCCCCGTGGAGGTTCTCCTGGCCCTGGGCGATCTCACCCTTCAGTGCGGCCACTTCTACCTCTTCCTGGGCGATCAGCCGGATGTTAGCGTGCATCTCCGGAATAATGTCTTCCAGCAGATCACGGGCCCGCCTCAGCTCGAACTCGATCGGAACCGCGTCTTTCGCCACGGCCCGAATGCTCCTGGCCGAGCTGCGAACGTAGCTGGCGACGTCTTTGCCGAAGATCAACCCGCCCAGCAGCCCCAAGCCAACGGTTCCCATCACACCCAGTTTCAACCATTTGGTAATCATGATATCACTCCTAAAATCTCACTTGCCCCATTGATTGACCGTTTTCGGCCGCTTTTCGGCCACATTAGGTTGGTCGCAGGCCGCTGGGACTTATTGCAGGGAAAAAAGTGCGGTCAGAAGGCCATAGGTCCCATTGGTCTTATAGGTCGAATAGGACCTATTGCCGGCTTGCGGCCTGACGCAACATCCGATAAGATGCAGCCCGACACCATAGCGACATAACCTGAACGAGAGAAAGGACATGTGACCATGAAGGTAGTGGCATTCAACGGCAGCGCCCGCAAAGACGGCAATACCGCGATTCTGGTCAGGCAAGTCTTCGCCGAGCTGGAGGCCGAAGGCATCGAGACGGAGATGGTCCAGTTGGCCGGCCAGACCATCCGAGGCTGTACCGCCTGCGGGCAATGCGGCAAGAACAAGAACCAACGGTGTGTCGTCAAGGGCGACATCGTCAACGCATGCATCGCCAAGATGGTCGAAGCCGACGGCATCATCCTGGCCTCACCGGTCTACTTCGCCGACATCACCGCCGAGATGAAGGCCCTGATCGACCGGGCGGGCTACGTCTGCAGGGCCAACTCGCACATGCTCAAGCGCAAAGTGGGTGCCGCGGTGGTGGCCGCCCGGCGGGCCGGCTTCGTCCATGCCTTCGATTCGATCAACCACTTCTTCCTGATCAGCCAGATGATCGTCCCCGGCTCGATCTACTGGAATATGGGCATCGGCCGGGCCATCGGCGAAGTCGAGCAGGACGAAGAGGGCCTGAAAACCATGCAAACCCTCGGCCAAAACATGGCCTGGCTACTCAAGAAGATCAACGATTGATAGCATCAGATTCAAACGGCCGCCCTACAGAACTCACCCTACGACGGCCGCCGTGTTCAACCGGTTGTTGGGCAGTCTCTTCCTCCCGCATCTCCAAGAGGGACGATGTCCACACCAAATGAAGCGACCTTGGCACGAGCCTCGTAAAGCAGCGGACTCGCCCTGCTATCCGCGATCCAACTGAGGATCTCCGCACGATCCTGCAGGGATATGCGTGCGCCCAGAATCACACCGCTAAGATCTTCGGCCGGGAACTGGTTGGGCCCGGGTTGCCGCCAGATAATGCGCCACTCTGCTTCATGCTCCCACGCTTTGGCCTTTGTGGACAGGTGATGCCGAGCCCAGTCCAAAGTCATTTCGTCGTACGCGGTGAGGCGCGGGTATAGCTCCTCATACTGCACCTGCGTCACCTCGCACCCGAACAATTTGCCCTCCTGTAGCCTGAACTGGAGACAGACGCCACGGTGCCCGTTCGCATAATACGACCACATGAGAAGATCATCAGGCTTCGCAGATAGGCTGAAGATCCCGACCCGCTTAAGCATCTCAGATACTCCAGCGCAAACTTGGCGGTCGATTTCAGCCGCGCGCTTAGGGCTCAGTTCGTGCTCCACGAGCGCGTGGATCTCAGCATCTGACATCTCGGGATTCAGCTCCCGAAGGCGCGATGTGCAGACTACAGACTCTGCCGTTGGACCGATATGAATGTTCCAGTCGAAGAGGTCATTGAAATCAGAGTGGAGTGAGAAATACAACTCCTGATTCAACAGGGTAGCCTTGAGGCGCTCCTTGGCGAGATTGGAACGGTACTTGTAGAGATACAACGGCGGCGTCAAGGTCTACTCCGATCTAAGAACATGGGGACAAACATCGTCTATTGACATCCATAATCGATAGCTGTCCCCGTTATCCCATGGAACGATTGCAGCAAACACATATCTCCTTGCCAGCCTACATTTCCCCATGTGTGCGAGGTAACTCAGCAATCAAGGGCATTCCGGCCGCCCTCAGCTCTCGCTTGAGTTCCACCTTCCATTGCTCGCCCTCGTCCATGCGGATATACACGATGCCGTCGAAATCCGAGGGTGTTTCCAGCCCCGGCGTAATAAGCGCGCAGACTCGTTGCTGCCCCAGATGCGACAAGAAGTAGCCGAGTTCAAGAATGACGTTCTGCCGAGCGCGCGACGCAGAGTCGGCACCCCTTAGGCCCCCAACGTCGTCATCGGTCATCAAGATGATCGCGAATGTGACAAGCTCTGCCTCCTCGATGAACTTCGTGAGGAGGTGTCGTCCCATACTGGGCTGTTCATGGAGGACGATGCCCTCCAATCCGACACTCGACAGGAATGAGACGACCGCGGTTCTCGCAGAGTCGTTCTGGCCGTGGACGATGAATACTCGGTTTGGAGATCGGTTGCCGAACTCTTGTTTCGGGCGGTCTGGCTGAGCCTCACTGACAGGCTCGGACGTGTGGGGCGTTTCGGCCCCCCTCCTGACTCGATAGTGACGGCGGAGGCCATCCGGACGATGAACGCCGAGAACAGCGAGTTCTCCGCGGTTGTCGCGGTGGGATGTTGGAGCGCGAACTCAACGATCGCGTTGGCCCGATCCCTGCGACTCCCAAGGTCTCGCCCGGCAGCCAAGCCATCTACTCCGGCCTCAAGCAAGAAGTCGTCGATATCGGTGTGGCCCCACCCTCCTATCACCTTGCGGGCACTGATGAGTTCTGACCGCGACGGAGCTGGCAGCGGCCTGTTCTCAAATCGCGTAACGACGGCTTCCTGGAGCGTGCGGCCCGTTGCACGAAGAACCGGAAATAGATCGCGGTCTTTGATAGCCCAGTGATTACGACCGAACTCGAACTCACCGATGTCGAGGTCAGCCCGCATTCTCCACAGGGCGTCGTTCAGAATCGGAGGATCGCACGGAAAGAACTCGACGACGAGCTTGATGTCCGCGCCGGCTCCTTCGATGGCCGTTATCTGCGCGACATGAGCCTCTTCCTCTCCGCGACCCTCCTGCATTAAGACGCATGGCCATGACTTGACGCATTCGATCGCCTCTATCGAGAGCGCCTGCAACTGGACTGAGATCGAATCGCTCGTGTACTCGAGAAAGCGGCTCCTGGAGATCTCAAACGTTCCTTGCGCTCGTTCCTTGACATGGTGCGATACCAGCAGGTTGTACACGGATTACGAACTCCTGGTCCTAGTGATGGGGCTTGCGCTGCCTGACAATAATTGGATGGACCAGCATAGGATGCGGGAATCCTCGTTGCGGTCCGTATGAGACACCACCGCATCTTCCCTCGAAGGTGCGATAGAGCCTGTTCCATCAAGGAGTTGCCGCTCTCTCAAACGCTTATTACGGCCTGTTATGTGGATCGTCTCTTGCACTGCCACCATGCGATTCGCTCCAACTGTCATGCATGATTGTAGCCTGCCGGGTCGGGCAGGTCAAGCGGGCACGCAGAAACATCCGGCTCCTCCGTCCTCTCCTCGCTTTCAGACAAAAAAAGGGGGCATCGGCCATGCCAAGGGCGAAGTCGAGCAGGACGAAGAGGGCCTGAAGACCATGCAGATCCTCGGGCAGAACATGGCTTGGCTGCTTGAGAAAACAAGGCAGTAGAAACGTCTTTACGACATCTCCACTGCCTTGGCATTTCTTGCGGCGACCCGGGTAGGGGCGAATAATCATTCGCCCTCGCCGGCATCTAAGCCGGTTGTCCG
>CAYNQP010000103.1:0-9711 GCA_964399325.1 uncultured Pirellulales bacterium | reverse complement strand
CAATAGTACTTAAAGCCGGTGCTGTCCGCGGTACGGTCGCGCCCGATCCAATAGTTGTTCCAGGGCCAGTCCCAGTTGCCGGCCCACATGTTGACGATCATGTAGTCGATGTAGTTGGCTACGTCCAACAGGTTGGGATACTGAGGATTCACGGTCCCGTCGGGATTCTTGCCCTGAAGGCGCAGGAAGGCGTCATAGGAATTCGATGCCTCCTGGCACAAGGAGTGCATCTGGTTCAACGCCGACCGATCCCCCTGTTTCAAGGTGAGACTCTTGTGTGAAAAGATGTCCCAGTCCTCCTTCTGGCCGCCATAGTAACTGGCGGAGAATGAGGCGTCCGGCCGCTCGACGGGATTATAGAGTCCCCAATACAGGCCGTTGACATAGAGATGCATGAAGGTGCCGTGCGGTGAGGCGTGACCGGCATCCCGGTGAAGATCACGGGCGAACTGGTCTCGCGTGAACTGGGCGTTCCCTTGGTTTCCGCTCCACGTATAGCCATCATTGGCCCCGGCGCGGAGCGTGATGGTGTCGAACTCAGGGGCCGCGTCGTTGCCGAAGAGCGGGTAGCGCAATTTCGACGCCCCGTAGAGACCTTTGAACAGCAGGCGAAAAGAGTTCTTCGCCGCGTTGCTGAGCGGCCGGAACCACCCGCCTTGAATCTGAACCCCGCAGTTGATCTGGAAACCTTCCCGTCCATCCGGATAGATCAGCTCAATCGAGCAGGGCCTTTCCCATGCGATCCCTTCGTTCGACGGATTGGCGTATATGCCCTGGTCGGCGTCGAACAGGTCGCCTGTCCTCATGACCAGCGACATGGACGGAATGGACAGCAGGGCGTCCTTCAATTGGCCGCGGTAACGCGGATCATCGACGATCCTGGGATCCATGCCGTAGTCCGCGGGGTAAGACTTCCAGGTTGCGGGAAAACCCATCGGATTGGATGGCTGCGTGATCACGTGATCGAGAAAGATGTAGGTCTGAGTGCCGGCGTAGCTGGGCATCCAGCCCGACTTGACCGCCCGGGCTCGAAGGCACGTTGTCCTGTAGATGAGAATGGGGCCGCCGTATACACTGCCGGCTAGGCCGCCCCCGGAGACGGAGTGAGGCTCGCTGCCGTCGATCGTATAGTAGATGGTCGCTCCGGGTGTCTCGCAAGTGAGGGTCACTTCGAAGGGGATGTCGTAGAAGCCCCGCTCCTGGCTGAACTTCACGTCCGCGACCAATCCGTCGTACGCCCGGCTGTTGGCGGACCCGGGGGAGGGGTACCCCATGAATTGCCAGTCGTCCGCACCATCGGGAAGCCGGCCATAAGACGTGTCGGAAATCTGTTCGTCATATTGGACGCTGTCAATCAGAGTGACGCCGTCTGTGTCGAACAGCCCGATCGTATCGCCGGCGGCATTGAGCCCGAAATTGGCATGGAGTCCCGGATCAGCGTTTTCGCCGTCGGCCCAGATCAGCAGGTACCTCTTGGCGGCAATTGTCGTTGCGGCCGAATTGTCCGCCGGAATCTGCCATTTGCTGGCCATCGCCAGATCGTCGGTCAGATACATACCGCCAACATCGATGGGACTGTCTCCGCTGTTGTAGATCTCAATCCAGTCATCATACTCGCCCTGGGGATCCTGGATCGTACTGCTGTTGGCCGCCATGAACTCATTGACGAACAAGGGGGCAGCGGCGGGAACTGAACGGGCCAGTACAAGTGCCAGAAGTGATGCGGAAAACAGCACCCTCGCGAATCTGAACATCCTTCCTCCTTCCCTACGGGAGAACCTCTCGCCGAACAAGGCATTCCCCCCTTGCGGACGACAATTGCCCAGCAGGCGGCTCAAAACGCCGTCAATGTCAGATATTCTACCAGATTCCGAGCCGTCCCGCCCAGGAAAACGGCGCGCCGGCCAGAGACATAGGTTGTGGACGAGATGCGCCGAAGGGAATACGCCTGGCAGGATTTGAACCTGCGACCCCCGGTTTAGGAAACCGATGCACAGAAACAGCAAGTCGCGATAAGTCAAACACTTATGAGGGCAAGCAAGCCGCGTTGACACCCCAGTTGACACCTCGATCCGGAAAACAGGGGCAAATCGACACCCAAGAGCTACCGTCCGACCTTGCTGAGATCGTGACGGTCTGGCCGGACCTGCCGGACCATATCAAGGCGGCGATCAAGGCACTCGTACAGAGCGCGTCTACGCAAGGTTAGGAGGCCCGTGGAATGACGGCAACGACCATCGAAGAAGCCGAGACCGTGACCTCCGCAGACGAGGATCGGGTGGATAATGCCGGGCTTGGCAAGGAAGAACAGAAGCGTCGGTTCGTAGTGCTGCGGGCGAAAGGGCACAGCTATGCCCGGATCGCGCGCGAGCTCGGGGTCTCCAAAGGGACGTTGACTTCATGGAACGCCGAGCTTGAGGCGGAAGTCGGCAAGGCGCGAGCGATGGAGTTGGAGGCCCTCCAGGAGGAGTTCTTCCTGCTCAAGGAAGGTCGAATCCGACTGATCGGGGAGCAACTCAGGGCCATCCAGACCGAAATTGGAAAGCGAGACCTGTCCAAGGTCAACACTGACAAGCTCCTGGACCTTCAGCTACGGTACTTCGGGGAACTCAAGGCCGAGTATGTCGAGACCGGCCAGAGAACCCAAATTGGTCCAAAACTGAACAGCAGCGACATCGCCGAACAGCTTCAGAGCGTCCTGGAGCGATACCGGGCCGGGGAGATCGGCGAACCCCAGGCCAAGCTGGAGCAGGCCGTCTTGCAGTCCATGCTCAAGGCCATCGAGCAGACGGAACTGGCGGCCAAACTGGAACAGCTGGAAGCGGTGGTCCAATCAAGGAGATAACGCAATGACAAGGACGGTGACGACGGCAGCGGTCAAGAGGATCATGACTAAGGGGTTGACCGGGTGGCAGGCGGGCAAGCTCATGTTGCAGGACATGGTCGATTCCTGCCTTGGCAGAGAGTCTGTTCTCGCTGAGGCCGACATGGCGACCATCCGGCAAGCGCGGATGGAGGGGGCCGACGTCCGGGACTACAACATGTTCATGGCCTTGTGTCGCGGCTTTTACCGGGGTCACATACTGGCAGAATGGGCGTGCAAAGACGCTTGCCTGCAAATCGGGTTCCTCGATCATGCCTTGCAGGACGCCGAGAAACGCCGGACGGTCGAGTTGTTCGAGTCGTGCGGTCCCTGTGTGGTCACGCGAAGGCAGTATGAGGAGATTGTGGCCGCCCAGCGGGAAGGGAAACTGGCGTTCGAGTACGGCTTGGGCCACGTGATCGAAGAGCGGTTCTATGCGATCGCGCCACCGGAGGCAAGGATGGCAATAGACGAATCCGGCGTGGATATCGAGTCTGTAGCGGACTTCGTTGCGGCCATGCCCGAAACGCACTGGGACCTGTGCAAGCGGGCCATCGACCAGATCCACCGGCTGCATATCAGTGGCAAGCTGCCGGTGGTCTACGACGAAGAGGATGCGAAGGAGATCAAGCCCCTGCTGAGACGCTGGAAGAAGGGCGGGCTGTCCGCAGAACAGGCCGCGAAGCTGGTGGACAGGCTCTATGTGAGCGGGCAGTCTCTGCACAACTGTCAGGAGTTGCCTGAGTGGAAGCTATTCATTGATCGGTACCAGCCCCATTGGCTTGCGGAGGATGACGAAAGCTCTGGGCACGTGTACGCCGTTTTGGATGACTGCCCGGCAGTCTGGCTGGACAAGAAGGCTGCTACAGACAACCGATGCGGCCGAGCGAGTGGATTACCCACAGCACAGAGCTACTCTTGGGGCTGATTGACCACGACGACAAGCCCGGCAAGTCTATCGAACATGTCGGCGCAGAACTGCGGGGCAGGCTGGAATCGGCCGAGCAGAATATTCGGATGTTTCTGGCCATCAGAGCGGTATTGGAAACGGCGGCCGTTGCCGTGGAGTTGGATGTGTCGGAAGCTGACGACGTGCTCACCGGTGCAAACGTGAGACTGGATACCTTCATCACCCTCTACAGTCTCCGGGTGGAGGACCTTAAGGAGGAACGCAGACTCTGGCAGCCCGGCGGGACCCGATTGGAAAGGGTGCTCAAGTTGCTGCCGGCTATCGCGGTGGAGAGACTGAGGCCCAGCGTCGACTCGCTGAGCCAACTAAAGAAGAAGATCCTGGACGACGCACGCGGTGAGGGATGGCTCCGGACAAAGGTGGAGTCTCTGGAGTGCCGAGACGGCATCAGCTTCAGGGAACTGCTGGACCGATTGGTAATAGCACCACCGCTCTGTCTACAGGGCTGGTGTCCTGGCAGTGCATCAGCAGAAGTGCTGTCTGGGCTGTCGTTGCGATGGGCGTATCGGACTGGTTGCACCATGCCCCCAGCGGCCCAGTCTCCATAACATATCCCCGTTCCTGCACTTACAGGCGGGTGTCGCCTCGGCGGCCAATCCATGTCTCCATTTTGACACTGCTCAGGATCTCTCTTGGATCCGCCCGTGACCTGAACTGCGAAAAGTGCCGATACAATTGGCGCTATGAGAAAGCCATGGGTCTACAAGCGAAAGAGCGTCAAAGGCTGGTGGTGCGGGTGGCACGAAAACGGCAAACGGAAGGCCAAGGCCTTCCCGACCAAGGCCCTCGCCGAGCACTTCCGCCACATCAAGTACACCCAACTGAACTCTGACGTGTTCACCAGTATCGTGGACTTCGATTGGTGCCCAATGGTTGAAGAGTACAGGAAGACCAAGCAGGTGGAGGGACTTCAGCCGGTGTCAATCTACGAGGCCCTGCTGACTCTGGGACATTTCAAGCGGTTGGCCGGACCGGAATCATCGAAGGCGATCACGCAGTGTGTCTTAGACCAGTTCATCCTGGATCGGGGCCGTGAGGTATCGAGAACCACGCTCAACAAGGACATTCGCAACCTGAACGCGTTCCTCAATTGGGCCGTCAAGAACCGTTTTGTCGCTGCGGGTTTGGCGGTCAAGAAGGTCAAAGTTGCCCAGAAGCCCGTGATCTCGCTGTCCCCGCAGCAAGTGAGAGGTCTCCTCACCGCCACCTCACGGTATCCGACTCTGCGGCTGCGAGTCCTGCTGGCCGTCACGACGGGTCTTCGCCGCGGCGACATCGAAACCATCCGCGTCGGCGACATTCACTTTGACCGGAACACTATCGCGACGCGGAACCGTAAGGCAGGCAAGGCGATGGCGGAACGACCGATTCCTGAAGTGGTAATGACGGAATTGGCCAACCACGTCGCTGCACTTCCAGACGGACAGGAGAGGCCATTCACGGATAGATTCAGTTCCAAGAAGTGGGCGCGAGTTCGGAAGGCGCTCGCTTTGCCAGAACTGAAGTTTCATGACTTGCGAAAGACGTTCGCCTCGCTGTTGGCCCAAAGGGGCGTATCGACAGCGGTTACGCAACGACTCCTCGAACACTCCAGCCCGCAACTCACGAACGAGGTGTATACCAATGTGGATCCGGTTCTGCGACAGGCGATCAGTCAACTGCCTGTGACGGACTGGCTATGATCACGGGAGCGGTGGCCTTAGGCCCGATCGAGGCCAGTGTTCAGCGGATGATCCATGACAATCTCGGCGCGCCAGATGCGGTGATCACACCGCGATTGGGCCGCACTTCCGGGTAGCAGGTTCAGTCAAGGTGTTCACAGGGGTCCTGCTGAATGCCGTGAATACGGCACGTTCGTTCTTATGGCTTTCACGGCGCTCTGCCGTGAGGCCGGAAACATCGTGCTGGAGGAGGACACGTGCAATCTGTCATTGCAGCAACAGGGACCCTCGCGAGCAATCAGCATGCGATACAGTCACAATCCTGCAGAAGTTTTTCACGAATCGTTGAAGAATGTTATCTACATCTCCGTGCCGACCATCGCCTAGAATATGGTGGATTCTAATCAAGTTTCAGAGGAGAAGTCTGTGAATGTTTTTCATGATTTCTTGCTTGACAGTCTGTCGCGGGTCTGGCTTTACTGTCGCAGGCGTCGCGGAGAACGGCAGGTTCGCTGGAAGCACCCTCGACAGCGGCGGAGCAGACGTGCATCATGAGTGAAAAGGAGCGAGCCATGGTATCGAGTGCGGAGTCATTTTCTCTCCTCATTTTCCGGGTGATTCCTCTAACAACAAACGTGCATGGCTGGTGGTCCTGTGAGCCGCGATGAGGCCCGGACTATGTCGATGCGCGGGTGGGGAAGAGGCAATGAGGAGATGAGAAGACCAGGCCGCTGAGGTTATTGTTGAGCAAGGAGGTGAAACGGTTTCCAAGGAGCCATCTTAACTGATCCATTTGATGGGCTGCGCGTGCGACGCGAACTGAGAAAGACGTGCGCATAAAAAAGGCGGTGAACCAGCAACACGCCCTAGCAAGCAACTGCTGGTTCACCGGGTCGCACCAAAGGGGCTTGTTTTGCGCCTTTGGACGATCTGCTACCTGTTAGCACATTGGCCTATACGGGTCAATCCTTTTCTCAGTTCGACTTTTCGCCGTGCCCCTCCGCCACGCAAGAAACGCGCTGTCGCGCGACGACGTGAGAGGTATGCGCGGGCACACGCAGACCATCGAGATAGCCGTACGAACGGGCAAGAAAAGTAATAACGGCAATGTAGAGGTTTCTGATGTACAGGAGGTACACGCCATGAAGAAGATCGTTATCATCTGTCTCGTCGGGCTTTTTCTCCCTGTGGTCCTGCTGGAGCGATCTGTGTTTGCAGATGTAGGCGGAGATTTGAGCCAGGCGGAAGGACTCTACAAAGCCGGCCATTATGCCCAGGCTGAACAGCCGTACCTGAAGGTGATTCACGAGGCCGACCCGAACAAGCCCGCAGAGTCGGAGGCGGCCGTCGTTGCTGCCAAGGGCTTGTCGCTGGTATACATCGCCACGGACCGGCTCCCGCAGGCGAAGGAGGCCATCCAGCCGTTGGTGGACAGGCCTACTCCGCATGAACTCCATGAGATCGTAGAAGAGGCCAAGACCCTTCAGAAGCTGCCCCAGGTGCATCAACTCTATCAGGATATGGTCGCCGCCCGGCCGGGCGATCCGCAGGTGATCTGGCTCAAAACGGCCATGGCGATCGCCAGTGTCCATCTGGCCGACGATACGGCGGTCGAGGCCACGCTGGCGAACATCGTCGCCAACCATAAGTCGGATGATCGGGTAGTGGAAGCTTTCGGTCAGATCGCCTGGGCCTACCGTAAGCTCGAACAGTACGACAAGGCCCTGAGAATCAACCAGTATACCGTGGACAACTGGCCCCAGAAGGACAGGGTGGCCTATGCCCAGCAAGGCATCTTGCTCTGCCAACTCGAACTGGGGGACTTCGAGGCGGCGGATAAGGCCCTCGATGTCTTGGTCCAGAGGTTCAGCAAGGATGCGGATGCCTCCGAGCTGGTCTTGTGGTCGGCCTTTGGCTACGACGACGCCGGCGAAAAGGAGAAAGCGTACAAGATCTATGAACTGGTGGTGCAGAATTATCCGGACACGCCGGAAGCCGTCACCGCTCAACTCCGACTGGCCGTCGCCGGCGTGGAGGCGGAAGATCCCAGCCGGATGGAGCAGACCATCCCGCCCCTCCTGATGCAATTCGAACCGACGGAGGACAAGGCCGCGAGTCTGCGCTACCTGGCCGACGCCCTCGGCTGGAAGCGCCTCGCGTATACAGAGGGGGCGGCCCGGCAGCAGGATATCCTGGCGTTGATCGACGGATACCTGCTAGCCGTCGCCAACTACACGGTGGCCACCTGGCCCGAGAGCGATTGGGCCGCGCGGGCTCAAGGAGACCAGGCGACCGTAGCGATCGATCGGGGCGACGACTCCGCCGCCCAGGCGACCATCGCGTCCCTCAAGGGCAAGCACAGCGACGATCCAGCGCTGGCCCAGGCTCTCTACGAGGTGGGCAACACGTACAACAACGCCGGACACTACGACCGCGCCGCCGAGTTGTACCAACAGGTCATCGCCAGTCGCCCGGCCACCAAATACGCCGTCCTCTCCAAGACCGGATTAGGACTTATCCAGCTGCGACGGGGCCAGGATAACGCTGCCGAAGCGCTCTTCCAAAAAATCATGGCCGACCATGCGGACGACGCCGGGCTTGCCGATGCCGTTCGTGTGATGGGCGAGAGCTACTATGATCAAGCCCTCGCCATAGAGAAAGGTCTCAGCCAGGAAAGGAAAGCGGACAGCAACCAGCCCAAGGCGCGCGGCCCTGTTCCCGAGCGGGTGAGCCAATGCTTCCAAAGGGCCATTGCGAAATTCGACGCCCTCCGCGAGAAATGGCCGAACGATGCAGCCAATGCGCCTTTCGCGTATCACTTCGCCGGCGAATGCTACAACCGGCTCGGCCAACGCGAGAAGGCCATAGAATGCTATCAGAAGGTCTGCGATACCTGGCCCGAGTACCAATACGCCTGGCACCTCCAGTACCTCGTCGGGCGCGCGTATGAGAATCTGAGCCAATCGAACCCAGCCGACAGCGCACAGATCACTCCCCAGGTGATTGCCGCCTACGAGCGGGTCGTCAAGGCTTATCCGAATTGTCCGGCCGCCCGTGCGGCCGCGAGCCGACTGCAACGGTATGCCACTCTGCGTGAGGGAGAACAGAAATGAACGGACGGAACCTAACCTATCTGCTGGTCACGGTCTTCTTCGTGGCCAACTGGGGCGCCTGCGATGCCTGTAACCAGCCGCCGGTGGCCGAGATCGATCGCGACGAGACACCCTGGGATATCTACGTTACCGCCGGCACTGAGGTCACACTGGACGGTAGCGAGTCGTACGACCCCGACGGCTCCATCGAGTGGTACCGATGGGAAGTCTCCCGCTGGAACGGCTCCGGCTATGTCTCCGACTTCACCATCTACAGGGAAGAACCTGTCTGCGGGCACGACTTCTACGGCATCCCGGGCTCCTACCTTGTGAAACTGGACGTCGAGGACGATGACGACGCCTGGTCGTACTACTCGGACGACACACACGTGCTGGCGGTCGAGGTGACCATCGACGACTGCGACGAGTACCTTGCCTATGGAGACGCAGGCGAGGCTGAGATTGACTACACCTTGGAGCCCGAGGACGGCGGTTTCCGGCGTGCGGTCAAATTGATCGTCAAGGATGACGGCGGCGAGACCGTGAAGACCGTCAACTTGGAGGACGATCTTGGTTCCCAATGCACCACCTGGGATGGCACAGACGATTCCGAGGAGCCGGTAGAGCCGGGTGAATACACGGCCTTCATCCAGATGGGCGTCGGCTACGGTCCCTCGGACTACTTCTCCGACTCCTGCACCATTACGGTCGTCCAGGTGACCATCGACGACGATCCGCCGAACAGAGAGACGGACAAGTTTCTTCAACTATACACTGGGGATCTCGCTGACGTCTACTACACCATCGAGCCTAATGATGCTACGTTCAGCCGGACCGTCAAACTGGTCGTTGAAGATGTCAACAGCACTGTGGTACGTACCGTCACCTTGGACGATGACTTTGGGTCTCAGCACACGACTTGGAACGGAGTGTGTGATGATCAGCAGTGGGCGGAACCGAATGAATATACGATCAAGATTGAGGTGGAACCAAACAACAGTGACGTAACCATTTCCGATTCCTGGACCCTCTTTGCTGTCGCGGCGCACCTTCCTATCGTCACCGTAGTCCCCGTGGACCTCGCGGGCGACGATGACGGGGATGCCTGGGGCGCGTTTGGCTGGT
>CAYNQP010000102.1:0-9752 GCA_964399325.1 uncultured Pirellulales bacterium | reverse complement strand
AAACGCGTGCTTCTGCTTGATGCGGACATCTCGCTCGGGAACCTCGATCTCGTGTTGGATATCCACAGCAAATACAACATTTCTCATGTCATCAACGGATCCAAGTGCGTCGAGGATATCGTTCAGATCGGTCCCAAGGGATTGCGGATTATCTGCGGCGCTTCCGGGATCGACCGGCTTGCCGACATTTGCGAAGACGAGCAGCACCGGCTGCTCCGACACCTCGCCACACTGCAAGACGACACGGACGTGATTGTGATCGACACCGCGGCCGGGATTTCCGGCTCCGTGGTGAGCTTCTGCCTGGCCGCCGATCATGTGCTGGTGGTCACCACCCCAGAAGCGACCGCCATGACGGATGCCTATGGCATGATCAAAGTCTTGGTCCGAAAACAGTACGAGGGACCGATAAGCGTTGTCGTCAATATGGCGCGTGATGCCGCGGAAGGGAGGCATACGTACCAGCGTCTGGCGGACGTGGCCAAGAGATTCCTTCACTCCGACTTATATTACGCCGGAGTCCTACTCAAAGATGAGCGACTTTGTAGTGCCGTACGTGCACGTAAGCCGGTCGTTCTGGCTTACCCACGGTCGCAGATCAGTTCCGCCTTCTCCGCCCTCGCCACACGCATCGGTGGCATCGAGTGCGGCAGTCGAGATCAAGGCGGCTTCTTCCGAAGAGTTGCCGAGTGGTTTCATTAAAGTTCCAGGCTACAAGGCCGATAATGATTTATGTGAAACTCCGAAGTCGTTGGTGGGTGATGACAAACAGGTAGACAATGCATACGCAAGGATAGCATGGCACAACACCGCAGAGCCGCGAAACGTAACGGAGACAACCTGTGAAGACACAGCCAGCAGCGAAGGTCCATGAGAAGCTTACTATCGACAAGATCTGGGATCTCTTTCACAAGAACCATGACGACTGCCATCGCAATCTGCTCATGGAACACTACAGGGATCTGGTCCGGTATGCTGCCGAACGCCTCCACACCAAACTTCCCGACAAGGTCGAACTCGATGACCTCATCAGTGCGGGCATTTTCGGTCTCATGGATGCCATCGATGCGTACGATCCTTCACGAGGGGTGAAATTCGAGACGTATTGCGCGCCCCGGATCAAAGGGTCGATCCTTGATGAGCTGCGCAGCATGGATTGGGTGCCCCGCCTCGTACGTGCCAGGGCGCACCAACTGGCCAAGGCCACCCATTCGCTTGAGATGCACCTCGGCCGAAAACCCGGTGAGGAGGAACTTGCCGAAGAACTGAACCTGGACATGCAAGAGTTCATCCGGCTGCAGCGCGACGCCAACGCCGCCAGTTTGGTTTCGCTTAGCACCAAGTGCGGAGATGCTGATGGAGAGAAGGAGGTCTGCGAGATCGACGTCATCAAAGACCACCGCAGCGAGGACCCTCTGCTGGAGGCCCAGAAGCGCGACCTCAAGAACCTCCTGACAAAAGGGCTCACCCGCGCCGAACGCCTTATCATCGTCCTTTACTACTACGAAGAAATGACGATGAAGGAAATCGGCGCCACGCTCGACCTATCGGAATCGCGCGTCTCTCAGATGCACTCATCCATCGTCGCGCGCCTGAAGGCCCAGATGAACACCCGCAAGAAGGAGTTCGCCGTCGAGTGACTCCCCCTTGGAGCCATGGGCCCCAAGACAATCGTCACACCTATCACTCGGTGTGTGTCCACCAGCGAGTTGCTTCGTGGACAGGAATGAAAATTGCCCGGGACTGGATTCGAACCAGCACGGGCCGAAGCCCACCAGCCCCTCAAGCTGGCGCGTCTGCCAATTCCGCCACCCGGGCTCATTCCGGAGAAAACGGGATTATGAGCAATCGCCCGCAGCGTGTCAACCGCGATTCATCCGGATTCCGAAAATACCCTTCCGTCGCGTAGTCAGAATGACCGGCCCCCGCCTGCGAAAGGGCCTCGACTAGGTCCCGCGGCGGTCGCCCCAAAGAGACGTTTGCAGCCGTTGGCAGAATCGAAAGCCGGTTTCCAGGCACAACTCGGCGACCAGGGTCGCCCGCTCCCGCAGGTCCTCGCGGGTCCGGGCCTGGGGCATGAGCATGACCCGGTCGGGATCAACGTCCTGCAGCCGGGCCAGCATCTTGCGGACGTCAGAGACATCGTCGCGGGCCTCGATGACAAACTTGATCTGGTAGGGATATGCCCGGATAAAGGCTTCTATCGGGGCCGGATCACATCGGATTCTCTCATGTTCTGCTGCAAACTCAGGCGGGAGCGGCGTCGAATTGTCCAGCTTCGGGCTAATGCTCATCAGATCGCAGGCGAGGTCAGTGATAAGCACCACGCCCGCCGTTTCAATCGTGACATGCTTGCCCAGGGCCTTGAGACGCCGGGTCAGCTCGGCCAATTCCGGCCGGGGCCTCAGATCGGGGCCAACCATCGGCTCGCCTCCGGTGATGACCACGTGTCTGCAAGGCCACCGCCGCACCTCCTCAACGAGGGTGGCCGGCTCGTATTCTGTCCCGGCCGAGAAATCCCAGGCGTACGTCGTGTCACACCATCGGCAGCGCAGCGGGCAGCCGGCCAGGCGTACGAACACACTCGGCACGCCGGCAAGCATCCCTTCGCCCTGCAAGGAATGGAATATCTCGATCACGCGCATGTAAGGTCCCCAGAAGAGCCCCGCTGCCGACCACCAGGCACGTAAGGAATTGGATCTTTCCTTCCGGCCTCGGCGAAGCCCTTCAGCCGCAAGCGGCAGGAGTCGCATCGGCCGCAGCTTCGGCCTTCCGGGTCCGGGTCGTAGCAACTATGCGTCAACGAGTAATCCACACCCAACTCGGTGCCCGCCAGAATGATCTGGGCCTTGGTCATCTTGATGATCGGTGTATGAATTCGATATCGGCCTTTCCCTTCAACCACGGCGGCCGTGGCGAGGTTCGCCATGCTCTCGAAGGCAGCAATAAACTCGGCCCGACAGTCGGGGTAACCGCTGTAATCGGCCGAGTTGACCCCAATGAAGATGTCGAAGACGCCCAGGACCTCCGCCCAAGCCAGGGAATAGCTGAGAAAGATGGTGTTCCGGGCCGGCACATAGGTTGGAGGAATGTCCGTCATGTCGCCGATCTGGTCGCGGTCTTTGGGCACCTGGACGCGCGTATCCGTCAAGGCCGACCCGCCAAAAGCCGCAAGGTCGATCTCGACGACACGATGCTCGGTCACCCCCAGTGAAGCGGCGACCCTGCCGGCGGCCTCGATCTCCCGGCGGTGACGTTGTCCATAGAGGAAGGTCAAGGCATAGTTGTCACGGAAACCTTCGCTCTGCGCGATAGCCAGAGTCGTCGCCGAATCCAGCCCGCCGCTCAACAACACAATGGCCTTCTTATTTGCCACGGAACGATTACACCCCACAGCCTACGGTCACGGAATCGCGGAGAATCTTGGCCCCCGCCCACCACGATTGTTGCCCGTACTATAGCAGATAGGATCCCACAGGGGAACGGCCAAGGTCAATGGGGAGAGAGGTACTTTCTCACGGAACCGCTGGATTCGGACTTGTCCCATGGTCGGGGTGCAACTATACTGATAGCGGTGAAAGAATGAGACATGACTATGGGCGAACGCGCCAAGATCGAGTTGTTTGACAATCCGCGGCCGCAGCGTGATTACCGGATCACAATTCGGTGCCCGGAATTCACGAGCGTCTGCCCGCGAACCGGCCAGCCGGACTTTGGGGAGATCATTGTTGAGTACTGCCCGGATAAGAACTGCATCGAACTCAAAAGCCTCAAGCTCTACCTGCAGAGCTACCGAAACGATGGCATCTTCTACGAGTCGTTGACAAATGACATATTGGACGATCTGAGCGGTGCCTGCGAGCCGCGTTGGATGAAAGTGACGGCCCGATTTACGCCGCGCGGCGGGATCACTACCGATGTGGTAGCCGAGTATCACGCTCAGGGCTGACATCTTCCTATGAGGTTTCAAAATGTCGATCAAGTTTCACTGCGAACACTGCGGCAAGAAGATTGATGCCCCCGACAGTGCGGGCGGCAAGTGGGGCAAATGTCCGGCCTGTCACAACAAGGTCTATGTTGCGCAGGCCGATGGCGGTGACGATGAGCTCAGGCTGGCCCCCATAGACGAAACGGAGGACGAACGGCAGAAGCGGCTACTGGCGGAAACCTTCCAGTTGACACAGAACATTCTCCAGGAGAGGAGCGTCCCCGATGCGGCCGCTGCGCCCGTGGGCTCGGGCGCAGATATCGACAAGGAGAAATTGACCGAGATCATCATTCGCTACCTGCGACAGATGGCCGATGGAAGTCTCGATGAGGCGCAGCGCACAGCCGAGTCGATCGCCTCCTATCGACGTCAATCGAAGGAAATCATTGACCAGATCGCCACCAGCGACCCGCCCGACCCTGAGTTGATGGATATTCCGCCTCACGTCCTTTCGGGGTTCATCAGGAATCTGCGAACGCGGATCAGTTAGCCCGACCGGGCTACCGTCGCGCGACACCTGAGCGAATACCGGATGAAACGCCGCTACCGTGACCCGATCTCGGCACAGACTCCGTATCCCAAGCCATCCTTGCAGTCACTGACCCACACAACAACATACTTGCCGTCTGCGGCCATTGCCGCATCGGGATACCATTGTCGACCCAGGCCGGCTGGGGTCAGCATCAATTCATCGCCCGTGGGCTCGCCATCCGGCGTGCAGAACCGCCCGCGTACGCAGCAGCCTGTGCCGTCCAGGCTATCACTGTCCCAAACAACAAGGTAGTCCTGGCCGCCGGCGCCGGCTATCCGGGGGCGTCCCTGGTTGCCCTGCACGCATGTATTGACAACATAGGGCAGTGTGGTCGGCAGGGCCGCCGAGTCAAAGTGCTGTGCGCAGATGTCGTACGGGAACGGTCCGATCGCCCAAGTCAGAGCGAAACCACCGTCGGGAGCCACAGCTACGGATGGACCGTACCACCGGCTGTTGAGGTTTTCGGTTACCTGTACGGCCTTGCCTGCGGCCGTACCATCAGCCCTATAACGCCGGAACATGATGTACTCTCCATACGGCCTGTTGTAGGTGTCACCCATCCTGATCCAGGTGATAACAAACCCGCCCGATTCGTCCACGGCAACATCAGGCCAACAGGCCTGGGGCTGATCGTCGACAAGAAACTCGAAGGTCATCGGCGTGCCATCCAGGCCGTAGACACAGCCGGAGAGATAGCTCTTGCCCAGGTGCCCGTCGTCATACCAACTGGTCCAGACAATAACACATGTGCCAGCCGAATTCGTCGCGATGCTGGGCGCTGACCCCACCGCATTGGGTGCCGTGCTAACCGAGAATTCATCGGTGAGAGCAAGCCCCTGCGCATCGAACATCCGGGCAACAATGTTGCGGTCGCCTTCCCGAGCAGCCACCCACGCGACCACAAAGCCACCGGACGCGTCCATCGCCACAGCGGGATACCAGCCACCGACATCCACCCTGGAAAGGCTGATCTTGAACTCCTCCCCGGACGGCGTCCCATCGGCATCAAAACACCGACCGTACACGCCGCCTCCTCTGCCATCGGCAATGTGGCTGCGCCAAACGACAACGAAACTACCCGTGTCATTCATGGCCACCACGGCATGGGTCTGGTTGTGCTGAACATAGCTGTTGACCTGGAACTCCCCTTGCCCCCTCGCTGCCAAGGCCAGGACGACCACCCCCATTCCACACAGTCTTCTTGCAGTCAAAGCCATACTCCCACCACCTTTCCTATGAACGGAATCTCTCGCAAAAACCGTCTTCAGTTGCGCCACTAACCCGCTTGACACGTCTGCTTATACGACGCCGCGGAACGCGTTTAGTTACACAAAAAAAGGAGGAACATCGTCAAATTCTCTGCCGTGCTCCAATGGAACTGACGTTGCAGGAAACGGTTCGACCACGGGCAACGCCCCGCTCACAAGTCGCGAGACCCGAATACCCGCAGTTGGCCAAGCCACTCGGCGGAGTTATAATGAGTGGTCGATCCGAAGAGATGCATCTGGAAAGACGGATATGAAAAGGAGACTGGGAATGTGTCCGGATCGTGTGGGTAAGATATCGGCTCGTAAGTAGGAAATCTGTAGGGAGAAACGCCGCATGTTCAGATTATCGTACAAGACAACATGCTCGTATCGGGCCCGCGCATTCAGATTCTGTCCGGCCCAGGCATTGCAGTGGCATCTGTGCCTTCAAATCATGCTGGTCATAGCGATCATAACACCGTCCTGGGCAGAGAGCCGGCCCGCCCCGATTGCCCTGCATCCGGAGAATCCTCACTACTTCCTTTGGCGAGGAAGACCGACTATCCTGATCACGTCGGGCGAACACTACGGCGCCGTACTGAACCGGGCGTTTGACCATGTGAAGTACCTTGAAACGCTCCACGCCAATGGATTCAATCTCACTCGAACCTTCAGCGGCGCCTACTGTGAGCCGCAAGGCGCGTTTGGGATAGAGGCAAATACCCTTGCGCCTGCGAAAGGCGACCTGCTGTGCCCGTGGGCCCGGAGCAACATGCCCGGCTATGCCAACGGAGGAGAGAGATTCGACCTGACAAAATGGGACCCGGAGTACTTCGCCCGTCTGACCGATTTCGTCGCCCAGGCCGCCAAGCGGGGCATCGTTGTCGAGATGGTCCTGTTCTGCCCGTTCTATGAGAACGAGATGTGGGAACTGAGCCCCATGAACGCCCGCAACAACGTCAACGGAATCGGTGATATCGCACGTACGGAGGCTTATACACTCAAGCACAGGAACCTGCTGGCCGTGCAGGAGGCGATGGTTCAACGCATCGTCGCGACCCTGAGAGATTTCGATAACGTTTACTACGAGATGTGCAACGAGCCCTATTTCGGCGGCGTAACCCTGGAATGGCAGAATCACATCGCCGAGACCATTGTGCAGGCCGAGTCAGCATTCGAGAAGAAGCATCTGATCGCACAAAACATCGCGAACAAGACCAAGAAGATCGAAAGCCCGAATCCTCACGTTTCCATCTTCAACTTCCATTACGCCAAGCCGCCAGCGGCCGTGGCCGAGAACTACCACCTGAACAAGGCAATCGGCGACGACGAAACCGGTTTTGCCGGTGAGGATCGAGTCAATCCTTATCGTCGCGAGGCGTGGGATTTCATCATCGCCGGCGGTGCCGTCTTCGACAACCTCGACTACTCCTTTGCCGTCGGACATGAAAACGGCACGGCCAGGATCAACGCACCAGGCGGAGGCGGGCCGGAGTTCTGGAAGCAACTGCAAGTGCTCAGACAATTCATCAACGATTTCGACTTCATCAAGATGCAGCCCGATGATTCTGTGATCACAGCGGGAGTTCCGCCGGGAGCCACCGCACGGGCCCTGGTTCAACCCGGCCGGGCATATGCCATCTACGTCAATGGCAATGGCGTCGTCGAGCTCTCCGTCAATCTCCCGCCCGGCTCGTACAGGGCCCAGTGGGTCAACACCAAGACCGGGAACATCGAGGCGGCCGAACCGTTCGAGCACGAGGGAGGGCCTCGCACCTTGGCAGTTCCCAAATACCGCGATGACATCGCCCTACGTGTGACCAGGGCTGAGAAGCAGCGTCGCGGACTGCTTTTCGAGAGCGATTTCGAGAACGGTGGCCTCAGGGGTTGGCGCCCGTCCGGCAACACGCCGGCAATTGTCCAAGGCCCCGCACGATCAGGCAGGCGCGCCATGAAGACTTCCCTTGACCGACAAAAAGACCCATTCTCGTACCGGACCGAAGTAAGCGGCCCGCGCGCGGAGATCGGCCAGGAGTACTGGTACGGATTCAGCATCCTCTTGCCCGACGACTACGCCCCCGACCGTATCTGGGAAATCGTGGCCCAATGGCATGGCGTGCCCGACTTCGATGCCGGCGAGAACTGGCGCAACCCCGTCATGGCACTGTCCACGACCAACGGCCGCTGGGACTGGGTCAGTCGCTGGGACGCCAAGCGCAACACCTTCGAAAGCGGTAAGAGAGAGTACGGCGGGACCCATAATTACGACTTGGGCCCCTACCAGAAGAACGCCTGGACTGACTGGGTAATCCATGTCAAATGGTCGTACGGGCCGGACGGCATCCTCCAGGTGTGGAAAGACGGTGCCAAGGTAATCGACCAGAACGGGCCGAACGCCTTCAATGACAAGGACGGGCCGTTCTTCAAGATGGGGCTTTACAAGGGCTGGAGGGACTCCAACAGACGCAGCGACAAAGTGAGCAAAAGGGTCCTCTATCACGACGAGTTCCGCATGGGCGGAGCGAATGCCCGCTACGAGGACGTTGCGCCAAGTCCGTAGATATGGCTACCGGAAGGCAAGAGGTCGTTGTCGCCCTGAGCGGAGGTCTGGACAGCTCCGTCACCGCTGCTCTTCTGCTCGAATCAGGCTACGATTGCCAGGCGGTGTTCATGATTACCAGCGAGACCAACGGCCACGCCCAAGCCGGTGCGGAGGAGGTCGCCCGACGTCTGGGCATCGATCTGACGGTTCTCGACCTTCGCCGCGAGTTCGGGCAGATACTGGATTACTTCTTCGGCGAATACGTCAGCGCCCGCACGCCGAACCCGTGCGTGCTCTGCAATCGGCGAATCAAGTTCGGCAAGCTGTGGGATTTCGCTCAGGCAGCCGGGGCACCGTTTCTGGCGACAGGCCATTATGCCCGTATCATCACCCGCGACGGCCATCCGGGCCTGTACCAAGCGGCAGACATCGCCAAGGACCAATCCTACGTCCTATCGATGGTCAATCGCGAGGTGCTGGGCCACGTCCTGCTGCCTATGGGTGAGCGCACCAAAGACCACGCCAGGCGGATGGCCCGGGAACTCCGGCTGGGAACCGAAACCAAGGCTGAATCCCAGGAGATCTGCTTCATTCCCGACGACGACTACGTTGCCCTGCTCGAGCAGCACCACCCAGAACTGGTCAGGGAAGGCCCTATCGTGGATAGCTCAGGCAAGGTGCTGGGCACCCACCAGGGCATCCACCGCTTCACCATCGGCCAGCGTCGAGGGCTGCGTGTGGCGATGGGGATACCTTACTACGTTACCGGTCTTGACGCCCCTGCCAACACGGTCGTGCTGGGCCCCAAGGACGAGGTCATGCACCGCCGCCTTCGGGCCAGAAAAATCAACTGGCTGATGGATGAGCCACAATCGAGCTTCCGTGCCACCGTCAAGATTCGTTACAACGACCGGGGCAAGCCGGCGACCGTCTTCCGAGAAGACGACGCCGTCCGCATCGAATTCGACCAGCCCAACATGGCAATAACACCCGGCCAGCTTGCCGTCTTCTACATTGAGCAGGACGGCATGCAGCAAGTCGCCGGCGCCGGTTGGATCGACACCGTGGCCGATTAGTCAGGCGAGCAAGCCGTTGAGGACCAGCATCGTGTCGCGGGCATCCTGCCCGCGCGTGTCGTGGGCGTCTCGCCCACGAATGACCTATGACCGCCGGGCGCACCATAGGTCCGCCGTTGCCGTGCTGCGTTTCTCCGGCCCCTGACTCGGCACGGAAACTGGCATCGTCTACCAGGACCTGCGCGGTTCAAAGCCTGGGCGAAGGTGCCAGCCTTGGCAACAAATCACGTTGTCCTGGTCATCGTGACCACGCTGCATGGTCACGGGACCAATTGTCCCGGTGCCGTAACGGGTAACTGTCACGAACGCCCGAGTTGAGGGGGGGCCTTCTAGGCCATCCCTCTCCAGCGAGTTGTTAGCGCTTCTT
>CAYNQP010000101.1:0-9779 GCA_964399325.1 uncultured Pirellulales bacterium | reverse complement strand
GGACTGGTGTCCGTCACCACGGACGTGAGCACCGCCGGAGCGTCTTCGGTCGATTCCGGATCGATGGCAATGCGGCTGGACCAGGGGGCAATTATGCCAAACAAAGCCAATCTGCCGGGCGAAAGAAGAGCGGCCCAACAGGACGCCAGCAGGGGCGGCGGGGCTAGCCCAGGGGTTTGCCGCCGTTGAGCTCTTCATAGGCGGTGATGTAGCGGGCGACCATGCTGTCGAGGCTCCAGATGCTGTGGGCCTGCTTCATGATCCGACGCATCTGCTTTTCCCATTCCTTGGGATGGCTGCGGAAGTAGCGGTGGTTCTCGACAGCCTTGCTCAGTCCCCACCAGAGGCCGCCGGTGTCGTAGTTGCGGAACAGTACGCCGTTGCCGCTGTCGATCGGGGCGCCCCACGCGCGCAAGCTGAGCGTCGCGATCTTGTCGGTGTAGCCGCCGGTGTCGCGGTTCGTGGCCGTGGCGCCGTGGATGTTGCCCACGACGTCGATCTGGCCGAACGGTTCGTACAGCGAGGCCCCGAAGACGTCGGCGGCCGCGGCGTATCCCAACATGCTCAGGTCCGGATCGAAGCGACGATAGGCAATCCTGCCGCCCGAGGCACAGGCGATGCGCCCCACGATGTCGGCGTGGGTGTTATCCCCTCCGACCGGGTCCGCGACCACCGCGATCTGCACATCGGGATTGACGTCCACAAATGACTGAGCGATCTGTTCGAGCAGCTCAACCCCTTTCTGCGTCGGGTCCAGCCGCGAGGGCCAATAGAGAAGAATCGCATCGGGATTGGGGCTCAGCGCCATCTTCCGTTGAAACTTGATCAGATTCAGTCGCTTGGCCTCCAGAAGATTGTCCTTCGGCCCGTATCGCTTGGCCAGACCCGGCTGGTCCAGCCCGGTGTCCTCGCGCTGATTCTCCGGGAATACGTCGGGCGAGATGCCGTTGGGTATGACCAGCGCCTCGCGGTTGTGGTATTTGACCTTTGTCTCCTCACGAACACTCCACGGGATCATCCACCGGTCGAGGAAGTAGTCTTCCACCACTTCTTTGAGAAACTTTTCACCAACGTAACTGATCTTGGTGGCGTTCTTGATCGCGGTGGCCTGGGCATCGACACACCGCCGGCCCGCGTCCATCGAGATGTACAGCGCATCCCAGAGCTTTCGCAGGTTGACGCCGTAGAACATATCCAGGGGAATGTGGCCGGTGTGCGTGTTGTGCACCGTGTGCAGCACAGGAATGCCCCGCAACCTGGCATAGGCCGCTACCACCCCGCCGGCCATCCAATCATTCGTGTGCAGGATGGCTCTGCCTTCGTACAGGCTGCGGATCTCTTTGATGTACGTATTGACGATCTGCCTCTGGAATTCGGCGGCGTTGGCCAGAGGCCAGCCGTCGTAGGCGCTGCGATAGCCCTCGTAGACGCCCGAGCTGACCAAGTGCACGTTTTCCGGATTGAGCTGCTGTCGCTTGCGCACCCATTCGTCCTCGCTCAGTCCGGCCTCTTCGCGGAACCGTCGGGTCAGATTGATCGTGACCAGGTGAACGGGGATCCGCCTTTCGGACAGTCCCTTGCACAGCGCCGAGACGACCTCGCCCAGTCCGCCGCTCTTGCCGGAAACGAATTTCGCAAACTGCCCCATGCCCTCCGAAGGCAGGCGGTCCGTCTCGGGCGTTACGATGATCACGGCCGTCTGAGCGCTGCGCTGCAGGATGGTGAAACTCTTGATCGCATGGAACAGCTCATCGGTCGCGTGCGTCAGAGCATAGGTGGCTGTCGTGATCGAATCGTACGGATTGTCCTGCCGGCGGCACGAGGCGTCCTCGACCTTGCTCGGCTCAGACAGATAGCGCCAATGATCCGAGGCGGTTAGGTATCGGAACCGGCGCAGCAACTCGCCGCCGGCCCGCTTGGCCTGCGGTTCCAGAACCTCAAGGTTTTCAAAGAGAATCAGCTGTGTCCTGGACTTCAGCATGGTCGGTCCGTGTGACTCATCGGCGTCGTCGCACGGGCACTTCGGGCAGGGGCAGTCAATCATCGGGCAGTCGGTAATCTGAAACCATTCCGCCACTTCGCTGGGAGTGGCCGGCACGGCATCGGCGCTGGCCGAAATCTCCTCCCACAGCACTCTCCAAAAGTCAGCCATCTCGTCGTATGCCGGCGTCTCTGCCTCGATCAGGGGAAAATCACAGACGAGGAGGACCTGTTCACCGTCCGCCTCGCGAATAAGCTTGACGTAGTCGCGGGCGGCCGACGAGGATCCCCGCAGGCGTAAGGCCAGCTCGTGACTGAGCGCGGTGTTGCGGGGCAAGACGGCGAGCTTGCGGGCCCGCCCGTGTCGGCCTTTGGCGCGAAAGACTCGGGTGGGCGTAACACCCCCACCGGATCGAGCGTCGATCATTTTAGCGCACGGTTCACACAGGATCGCCTTGTACCCCATGTCGGCCACGATATTGGCGACCTCATTGTTGTATAGCAGCTCGGTGTTGGCGAACGTCATCGGCCGGACGTCGAAGACGTTGTACATCGTCTGTCTGTGCAGTGACACCTGCTCCTTGAATTCCGTTTTACGCGGATCGACAAAGAAGGAGGCCAGGGAATGGTAGTAGGTCTGCTCAAGGAACTCGACCTGCCGAGTGTCTCTGCCGGCATCGAAGAACGCCTTCAAGGCGTCGATCACCTGCGGCTGGTAGAGTCCCGCTTGCTCCAGGAAGGTCCCCGACAGGCAGTAGCTGATCTTGACGTCGAGATGGGCCTTCACCAAATCGGTAAACAGACGTGTGGTCGGCAGGTAGCATCGCTCCGCGCGCTGGATGAAGGTTTCCTTGTTCTTCTCGTCCCAGACCGATGCCGTGCCATCGACAGGCAATCGAAACGGCTCGTGAAGACGAAAACAGAACGTTACCAAAGGCATCGCGCGATGCTCCCACGATAGTGCAGTTGACGCGGTGAGGGCCGGTTGTGAATCTGTCGCTGCAACCTGGACGCGACGACCATAGCCGACTCCGACACACACCCCTTTGTCCGCAACGTCGCACCCAATACCACGGCACGTTGCGGGCAATTCAATGACGAGAACCCAACTCACACTTTACTCGGTCGCTGGCGGGCACGCAAGCGGCATCGGCACCTCCCGGATGCCTTTCGCAGAACGTCCGAGAAGAACACCTTCCCCGCCACAGTCAACGATCCCCATGACGCCAAGTGAAAGCTAAATTGGCCTCGTTGATGGGTCATGGCCGATAAGAATGACAGGTGGTGTTCGAGCATTTGATTGCAGGTCGTGGGCCTGTCGAACAAGACCTTCATATAGGTTGCCCAGAGCATTTAGGACAATGCAGATATGCCTAGGTACGCAGATCCTACCCAACCGATCATCGGCAGCCGGCACCGAACCAAGGCCTGTCCCTTCTGCGCCGAGACGATTCGCTACACGGCGGTCAAGTGTCGCTTCTGCGGCGAGTTCCTCTATGGCGACCGCCAGGAGACCGCCGCCAAATTCGGACCGACCGACCCGGACGCGGGCCCGCAAGGCGACAGTCCCGATGCGATCGGCCAGGAGGAAGACGACGACCTTCTTTGGTGCGGCCGGCCCAGCCTGTTTGCCTTGACCGGCACGTTTATCAAGATGGGCATCTTCATGGCCTTGTGCTGGGCGGCGTACGCCCATCGCGCCACCGCCGTGGTGCCCTGGCTGGGCAGGTACGCGACTAACATCAAGGTCAGCCCCGAACGACTGACGCAGGTTGAGGGCTGGCTTGACCTTGGGGCATTGGGGCTGCTCGCCGCCGCGGCCCTGGCGCTGGTCTGGAAGATGGTCGCGTTGAAGAGCATCTACTACGAGGTCACGCCGGACCGCATCGAATGGTCGCGCGGCATTTTCGACCGCAAAATGGACAACATCGACATGTTCCGCGTGATCGACCTGAAGCTGCGACGCTCGTTGCTGGAATGTCTCTTGGGCATTGGCACGGTGCAATTGACCACGAAGGATGACTCCGACCCACGCTTCGATTTCGTCAAGGTGCGTCAGTGTCGCTATCTGTATGACGTCATCAAGCAAGCAGGACTCGAAGCCGACAAGAAACGCGGCGTCATCCACCTCGAATAGAAATCAAAAGGCAGAAATCAAAATTATGGAAGTCATCGACGCTCTGCGGCGATTCCGCTATTTTGATCTCTGATGTTGGATTTTTGATCTTTGCTTTCTGCGTTCTATTCGTGCCGTAGCGATTCGATCGGATCCATGTTGGCGGCGCGGTAGGCCGGATACAGACCGAAGGTGATCCCCACCGCCGCACTGATGCCGAAGGCCAAAACCAGCGATTTGGTGGTAATCACCGTCGCTATGTTTCCAAAGTGCGTGACAAAGAAGGGAATGGCCGACCCCAGAATGATCCCCAGCAGACCGCCTGCCAGGGTCAGGATGAGTGTCTCAGAAAGAAACTGAAAGATGATATCCCTCTTCTTGGCCCCGAGGGCCCGGCGAATGCCGATCTCGCGCGTGCGCTCGCTGACGGTGGCCATCATGATGTTCATGATGCCGATGCCGCCGACGAGCAGCGAGATGGCGGCAATCGACCCCAGCACAATGGTGAAGATGCGCTGGAAGTCCTTGGCCTGTCTCATCAGCTCCAGCGGGACGACAATCTCATAGTCATTCTTCTTGTGAAAGCGACTAAGCAGCGTTTGCACACTCTGGCGCGTCCCCATGACCATATCCACGCCTTCAACCTGTATGATGATTTCCTGCAACTCGACGCGCTCCAACGTTTGCCCCGTGCTGCCGCTGGCCTGCATCTTCGTCTCGCCAAAGCGATCTTTCACCGTAGTCAGCGCAATATAGATACCGCCCACATTGGCGCCGGCGACTTTCTTGGCGCCGGTGGCGTCTTTCTCCTCAAGTCCGCCGGTCGCGGGTGTATCCGCGGGCCGCTCGGTCGCCACACCCACGACGCGATAGTAGTCGCTGCCAATTTTCACGTCCTGGCCCAGCGGATCGTCGAACGCAAACAGTTCCTTGATCACGCGTTCATCGACAACGCAGACACCCCGCTTGTAGTTCATGTCCGTGCCGCTGAGAAAGCGCCCGAGCTTGATGCGGGTGGGCGATATGTCGGGGTACCACGGCACCGTGCCAATGACCTCTATCGAGGCGCGGCGATTGCGGTACAAGGCCTGGTGCAGGATACGACGATTGGGCACGATCACTCGCACATCGGGCATGCCGCTCTGAAAACGCTCAGCATCATTGTAGGTCAGGCCGTACTCTCTCAATGTCTGCTGCTGGCCCATCGAGGATTGATCCTCGGGGGGTTCGACGGTCCTGATGATGATATTCTTACTGCCGAGTTGGGCGATCTTATCCTGCGCATCCTGACTGGCCCCCTCGCCGATGGCGAGCATGGCGATGACCGACGAGACACCGAAGATGATACCCAGTGCCGTCAGCGTGGAGCGTAAGCGATGCATCCACAGGCTCTTGACACCCAGCTTGATTGTGCGCTTGAAACGGAACAATACCATAAGTGCCTACCGTTTGTTGAATTCTTCTTTATCGATGTATCCGTCGAAAAGCCGGATGACTCTCTCGGCGCAGGTGGCGATCTGCTCGTCGTGGGTCACGACAATCAGCGTCTTGCCCTCTGCGTGCAGACGGTCGAGAATCGTCAAGATGTCCGAGCCGCTCGCAGAGTCAAGGTTGCCCGTCGGTTCGTCCGCGAGAATAATCAGCGGATCGTTGGCCAACGACCGAGCGATGGCCACCCGCTGTTGCTGACCGCCGCTGAGTTCGGAGGGACGATGCCCGAGCCGCTCGCCCAGTCCGACCATATGGGCCAACTCAATGGCGCGCTCGGCGCTCTCACGCTCGCTGTACCCCTGGTAGTACATCGGAATCTCGATGTTCTCGACGACATTGAGCTGGGCAATCAGGTTGAACGACTGAAAGACGAAACCGATGCGGGCACCGCGAATCATCGACAGGTCATCGTCCTCGAGAACGGCCACGTTTTGGTCGCCCAGCAGGTACTCTCCGCTGGTGGGCCGATCGAGGCAGCCGATCATGTTGAGCAAGGTGGACTTGCCGGAACCGCTGGGCCCCATGATGGCGATGTACTCGCCGGCGTTAATGCTCAGGTTGATCTCGCGCAACACCCGCAACTCGTGCATACCGAGCTGATAGCTCTTGCACAGATTACTCATCGCCAGAATGGGCGCGTCCTTCGTGGAATCAACAGAATCCGAAAAATCGATCATCGCCGTTTCGTCTACCTTCTTTGCTTCTGCGTAATACGGTTCTCTACGGTGTCTGGCCTGGGTCGGGCTGAGCCGGCCGGTTCTGCCCGCCGCGTTGACCCCGGGTCTGTTGCGTGGACGGCGGCATCCCGCCGCCCATTTCGCCCTGGCCCGGCATGCCTTGGCCACCGCCCCTTTGCTGGAAGCGTTGCATCATCTGTTGCCTCTGCTCGTCGGTCATCTCAACTCCGCCCGGCATACCTTGGCCGCCGCCCCTTTGCTGGAAACGTTGCATCATCTGTTGCCTCTGCTCGTTGGTCATTTCAGCTCCGCCCGGCATGCCTTGGCCGCCGCCCCTTTGCTGGAAGCGTTGCATCATCTGTTGCCTCTGCTCGTCGGTCATATCGCCCTGGTCCGGTATCCCCGCGGGACCGCTGCGCCTGCCTCCGGCCCGGCCCGGCGTTTCCCCCGGCTGACCTTCCAGCATCGGTTGAACAGTCATATCGTTGGCATCGGACTGAAACGACATGTCACGATTCTGGAAATTCGATGCCGCAGCCTCGGTGTAGAGCGGCGGGTTCAACAGAACCTCCTCGCCCTCGGCCAATCCGTCGACGATCTGGACGAACGTGTCGTTGAACGCACCCGTTTGCACTTCGCGTTCCTCGCTACCCTGCCCGTTCGCAACGTAGCATACTTTCTTGCCTCGGCGGTTTGCCACCACCTGAATCGGCACAACGATGGTGTCCCGGAGTTGCCGCACGAGAATCTCGACCTTGCAGGACATGCGGGTCTTCAAAAAGTCGTGGGTCCCCTCAATGCTGACCAGCGTTTCATAAACCTTGAGGTCGGGATTCATCCAACCGCGCTGCTGGTCGGGCAACGGTGCGACCTCAAGCACGCGGCCCTGCAGAATCTGGTCGGGAAACGCATCCATGACAATCGTCGCGGGCTGACCGGGCCGCACCTTGTCGACTTCGGTCTCGTGCACGCTGATCTCGGCCACCATTGCCGCGGTATCGGGCATGGAGATGAGCGTCTGGCCTTCATAGACCGATTCACCCTCGGCAATAATCCCACCACCACCGCCGCCGCCGCGACCGCGCATGGCCCGGAAGGCATCCTCACTGCCACCGGTGCCATAGATGACGAGCCCCGGTGCCTTGGCTTTGATCGTACAGTACTGAATCTGCTGCTTCAACTCGGCCACCCTCGTCTCCTGGGACCGGAAACGTTCCTGGGCATTGGCGAGCCTAGCCTCGGCCTGGGCCAGCCGTGACCGACACTGGGCGTACGTGCGCTCCAGGTCGCGCCGGGTCTCGATATAGTCGCTGAGGTACTGCTCTGTGCTCTTGGGGAAATCATACTTCCAGAACAGATCCAGACCCACCCCGGCGTTCTCCTCAGAGAACCGCCGATTCGTTACCGTCAACCTGTCTCTCTGGAGGTCGAGGTCCGAGACATAGTTGGCGTCATGGAGCTTCTCCGTTCCGGCCAATGTGGCCTCAGCCGTCCTCAAGTTTCCCACGGCCAGCACGATGTCGTCCTGAAATCGCTTCAACTCCTGCGAAGCCGCCGAGCCCGCCAGTATGTTCGGGTCCCGTCTGGCTTCTGCCAGGAAAGGCGCGACATGAGCCGACAGGTTGGGTGCCACGTTGACATCCTTGGTCAGCTTCTCCGCCAAATCCGCCCCCAGGTACTTCTGCAGATCCATGAGGGCGAAACGCACGCGTAGTTCGCCGGCAGCGATGTCACTTTCATTCTGAATGACCTGAATATCGTAGGATTCTTTCTCGCTGGTGGCGTTCTGGCGGTCGCCGGCCAGCTCCATTCCCTCCTGGACCAACTGCTCGTCCAACTGTGACGAATCCAGTTGCACCAGGACCATGTCGTTGTCGACATCCTCCTGGGTCACATACGTGCCGCCCGGGACGATGCTGACTATCGATACCTCCGCACCGCGGCGTTCCACCTCGCATCGGTACTGGATCGACTTGTGTGCCCGGATACTGCCGCCCTCGGTCACGGTGATGGTCAAGTCGCTTCGGCGCGTCGTAAAGGTGCCGCCGGCAGGTCCGGATGAACCTGTCTCCCTCGTCACCGTAGCCGCCACCAAGCCCGAGACCACCAGGACTGCTATGATAAGCAGCACGACCCACCACCGCCGCTTGGGCCGGGTCTTGATAGCGCCAATCCCCTGGGGTCGATTGACCGACGTTCCTTGCGTTTGCTTGCTCGTGTCATCTTTCATTTTGCTGGTTGCTCCCACATTCCATCCGGTCTGACTTGCATTATGCCAACATCGCGGAAGAAACTCATCTTGGCTACCATGTGATCTACGAGTGCACCCAGCACATCGTTCTGCGACTGCACTAGAGCATCTTCAGATTCGAGCAGAAGACGCACGGTCCCACGCCCATACTCCAACTGCAACTCCTCGAACTCCACGCGGCTCTCGGCTAGTTTCAGGCCGATTTGCTGAATGCGGTAGCTATCGGCGGTTTGAACCAACTCACGATACGCCTGCCGCACGTCCAGCTTGATCCGGTCCACCTCCTCATCATATCCGCGCTGGTCCTGCTGCAGCGCAATCAACGCCTCGCGATACGCGTTGCGCTCGGCCTTGCGGTCGAACGGCAGATCGGCTTCAAGTCCCAGCCCGTAGGTGCCTTCGTCAAACTGCAAATTGGCGAACTGGGTGTCGGGCTCCGAGCTGACGTTCGCGCTGCCAATCAGGTTCAGTTGCACACCCAAACCCTTGGCGGCCAGCGCGAGTTTCCGTTGCGTGTCCTCGAGCCCGTCGCACGTGTTGGCCAGATCCAGCCGATGGGTCAGGGCGATCTCGATGGCTTCCTCCCCCGTGTAATCCGGCAGGCTCACGCCAAGATCCGCCAACCCCTCCAGCTCGTTCGGATCCAACGTCACCTCGGCGTCGGTGGGCAAGGCCAACCTGATCTTGAAGCTGTCCAGCGTCTGTTCATAGCTCTGCCGCGCCGAGACCAGACTCTGTTCGGCGCTGAGCAGCCGCTGTTCGGCTTCACCCAAATCGTTTCGGGGCCGCTGGCCCACTTCGACCTCCATGCGGACTCGGTCGGTCGAGTCTACCAGCCGCTCGTAGCTGTCCTCCTGAATGATCACGCGCTCGCGCTGCTGGAGCACGCGATAGTAGTCGCTGATAAGCGAGACGATGAATGTCTTGCGGTAGCGATTGAACGAGCGGATGCGATAGAGCATGTTGCGTTCGGCCTGAGTCAGGTTCTCCCACGCCGCCTGGCCGGCCCCGGCGCCTAACAAAGGAGCGGTCAGCGTCCCGCTCAGGACCGACCCCAACGAGGTCTGCGGGTCGCCCGTGATAAACCGCGCCCAGTCGATGGCCAAGCCGCCGGTGATCTGCATCCCGTTGGCAAACAGGAACGTCTGATCCACTCCCGCGCCGGCGCCGGCGGTGATATCCTCCCCACCGGCGTTCTTGGCATAGGTAGCGTCAACCGTTCCAAACCACAGCGGGGCATACCGATGGCGGGTCAGCGTCAGAT
>CAYNQP010000100.1:0-9872 GCA_964399325.1 uncultured Pirellulales bacterium | reverse complement strand
GGCTCGCTGGTGATGCTGTTGCCTGCCTCGGTGCACTCGACCTCGACGGTGTAGTCGCCCGTCGCGCTGGCCGAGAAGTCCGGGTCGGGCGCATCGCTGGGCGAAAATGTAACCGTGCCGGGTCCGGACACCTTACTCCACTGGTACGTGGGGTCGCCAAAGCCCTCGGAGACGCAGAGCAGAGATAGCGTGGCATTCTTGGCCACATAGACGTGAGAGCCAGGCGCGGGTGGGTCTATATCCACGCTGATCTCGTAGACGGTGATCGTGCAGGAATCCTGGAATTTGACGGAGCCGCTGTAGCCCACGCCCAGCTCGATTATGGCCGTGTATTCGCCCGGTTCCACCGGCTGGTCGGAATCGTTCGTGCCATCCCAGGTGGTGAACTGCGAGCCAAGATCCTCCTCCAGGATGACGGTTCGTACCGTGTTGTCCTCATCATCCTTGACTATCAGGCCGACATGGTCACGGAAACCGCCGTCCTCAGGCTCCAAGGTGTAGTCGATTCTGGCCTCGCTGGCACCCCCATAGGGCAGGTACTCATCGTAGTCGTCGATGGTCACCTCCACCGCCAGCACCCACGAGCTGTCCGAGTAGTATGACCAGGCGTCATCATCGTCTTGGACGTCCAATTTCACGGTGTACGAGCCCGGCGTGGAGAAGGTGTATTCGCAGACGGGGTCGTCCCGGTAGAGGGTGCTGTAGTAGGCATAACGGGAGCCGTTCCAGCGGGAGATACGCCAGCGGTATGTCTCCACGTCGCCGTCGGGGTCGTACGAATCACTGCCATCCAAAACGACTTCGGTGCCGGCGGTGACGTAGATAGACCAGGGCGTCTCACCGTGATAGATCTCGGCCACCGGCGGCTGGTTACAGGCATCGCAGACGCCCCAGTTGACCACAAAGAACATCGCAATCAGCAGATAGGTTAGGTTCCGTCCGTTCATTTTTGTCCTCCCTCACGCAGAGTGGCATACCGTTGCAGTCGGCTCGCGGGAACCGCCCCAGCAGACTTCCGGGCTCGAACCGGCAACAGTATCCTGACGCCAAGGCATGGATAGACCCCTAGCGCCCGAAGTATCGACGCACTTCTCACGGTGTCACCTTCTGATCTCGCAGAACAGGTTCGTCCTGCTCGCCTTCTCGTTATATCCCTACACCCGGATTATCTCCCGTCCGGGTCCTACACGCTTCCTTGCCTCCAAGTTGCTCGTTCATTCCTTCCGCTCTCTGAAGAATAACCGCGCGAACGCTTTCGCACGCGGTGCTCCGCGGAACGCCTCGACCGCGCCGGGACGGTCCCGCAGGCTGTCAAACTCCGGATCACCTTGACACCAGTCGCGTGCGCAGACGGCTAACATGCTGCAGGCGGCTAAGGCCGCGCAAACGCCCAAGATGTACAGCAATCGCAGCGCCGCTCGCACAACAGTGGATCCCAACGTGCGCTCATGCTCGCCTCTTTAGGCGATCAGAGTCCGCCTGCCGCGTTGATTTTGGTGCCTTCCAGCGCGTATGTCTTACCCGCTTCGCTCGATATATCAACGACACCGATGTCCAATCGCGTCTTCTCGTCCTTGACCAGCTTGACGAAGTAGGTGCCCGGACGGACCTTCATGTCGATCTGCCAGTCGTTGGCCTGCAGGTCTTGTCGGTCTTCAGGTCGAAGCATCCTCCCGAGAAGAGGGAGCTTCGCGTCCGCACTTGTCCAGAAACCCACCATCACGACCTGGGAGAGGATGTTAGGATCGATTTGCGCTAGGGAGACTCGGATCGGTATCATATCTCTTTCGCTCACAACGATGGATGCGTCCGCCGGCAGTTGCAGCGTCCGCTTCCCGACGTTTGCGACGTAGAGCCAAGGATGGAGACTGTCTTCCACATCGTGATAGTAGACGACAATATCGCCGCCCAGCGCATTCGGACCTTTCAGCACGAACGTGCCATCCTCGGCCCTCTCAAAGAGGCCACCTCTATCTCCATCGTGATAGCCTACCTGCCATTTGCCGGGTTCCTCATGCCCGGGGAACTGGCTGAACTGCAGGGTGATCTTCTCCTCCTCTTCCACCCGCGCACGCTCTTCTTGGGCAATTCTGGCCTGTTCCGCCGCCTCCCTTTCCTCTATCCTGTCCACGAGGATCAAATCGACACGGCAGATTTCGCCGGGTGCAATTCTCACAGGCGTCCTGAACCTCACCGTAGCGGTCCTTCCCCTTGTTATGTAGTTCGGGTCTTCAGGTAGGTGGTAGGTACCCGCTGCTTCGTACTCCGTGTCCCATATCAGATATGAAAGGCCACCCTCTTTGCTGGCGAGTCCGGTGCGCAGGCCGTAACCCTTGACCGTGCGGCTCCCGCTCCCCTTGAAATGCTGCTGGGCCTGCAGTCCCAGTGAGTACAAATAGAGCGGCCGAACAGTGCCGTCCAATTGCCTCACAAATGTGCGAATCTCGATCAAAGGTGTGGAGTCATTGTAGGCAGCAGGCACGGAGTTCTTGATCCCCATCGAATCGAGCCTTAGGAGGCCGCCTCCGACAAGTTTGGACCTCACTGCCTGGTTGTACTCAGTTTGCGCTTCAATGACGTGAGATTGAGTTGGAGCCGTCGGAGCGGTTTCCCGCGAATGCCGATTCAGGCAGAGCAATAAGGCACCAAGCACGATCCCAAGACTCCCACATATTGCCAAGACAACTGTTTTGTGCCTACCCATCGTACGCTCCTTTGAGAGAAGTCAGCCTTTCAATCATCGTGTCTCGCCCTGATCCACCATGTATTCCAATCATCCTCAGGAGTGAGCACGCCGTCGTCGCCATCAGATCCACCATCACACCAGAATCCGACCTCGGCGCGCGCGTCAATGTCGCCCTCAAGAAGGCTAACTCGGACCTTTGCGGAACATACGCAGTTCATTTGTATGAAGAACCGCAACGTGTCACCTACTACGTAATCGACTTCTTTCTTAACATCTATTGCCTGGTTCCTATTTGGATGATCGTATGGAGTTGTGTTGAAAACATCACCGAACGTATCCGCCTCGTACTCTTGCGGTGGCCCAGCAGTTCCCCATACAGCCCTCGCGTATCTAACATGCAGAACAGCCTCTGCGCGGTCTTCAATGCTCGTGTCAAGGTCCGCTACATCTATAACCCAGAAGGTACCACTCGCGGTGCCGAACATGGCTCCTATAGCCCAAACGGTCCCTACCGGGTAAAGCGCCGCTGCTCCTGCTGAGAGCCCCGCCCCTATGGCACACAAAGAAGCAGCGCCGCCTGCATTGAACCCAGCGTCAGCTTCACAAGTGCAGTCTAGAAGCTTATGACCGGTTGGAAACAAGTGCCAATCCACGTTCCCCGAGTTTTTGGTGAAATCCATGGCATACTCACTTGTTAGCACGGTCACTTCCCTCGGTCCATAGGAGGGACAACAATACGCGCCTCTTCTGAAGCCATATATCCTGTTCTTGAACACATTGTCATCGTAGTTCATAGAGCCGAGGAACGAGCGCAAACGAGTGTAGAGTCTCTTGCCGCAAACCTCCTCACTCGAGGTTATGTTTTCAGCTACCTGAGCCCTCTCAGTATATGCAATCGGGTACCGGATATCCCCCTCCTCGTCCACGCAGGGATGAGGCAAGGGCTCACTGCCACAGGTGAGATAAGGTACACTATAAGCGTAGCTGGGATTTACACAATGCTGATAGTCAGCTTCTGGATCGTCTATTTGGAACGGCACCTGGTCAGGATCGTTGAAGCTCTTGGTGATCTTCGCACCCCACATCCCTGGAATCAATCCAGGCTCCACGGTACAGATGTACTCGTCGGCGAAGAGCGCCGGCCGGGCCTGCAGGTCTGTCGAGACGCTATACACCGGGTCAGAAGGCACGGCAGGGTCATTCCTGCAGTCAGCCTTCAGTACAAAGTAGACGTTGTCCGTACGGTTTGCGTCTTCAATCAGGACACCCTCGTAGGCGCTATGGCTGATGAAGCACGTATAGGTGTCGGTTGAGCCGTTGTCTACGGCCCCCTCTCCGTCTCCGGCAGCGAAACGCTCATCGAGCCAGACCGTCTGCCTAAGCACGTCGTCCAGGTAAAGCTCAGCTCTGAGGTTGCCAACGTACACGTGACTGCCAAAGCCAACCACCTTGAACTTTATCGGCGTGGCGTATTGCGCCGAGCCAAAGAGGAACTGGGGAACGGACTCTATGTCGATGCCCACAACCTGATCGGTCACGTTTATGGTGACCGTCTTACCGAGATCGGGCTCACCGGCATTGCACTTGGCCGTTAGCGTCGAGGTGCCGTAGGTTGGATAGGTGACCAATATCAGGGGGCCGATTGCGCTCGAGGCACCGGACCATACAGGCTGGCTGGGCGGCCAACTGGCGCCTGAGGGATTCGGGAGAGCCTTGAAGATATTATAGTCACCCCTGAGGACCGAGATCGTATCCCCGGTCACATCATTCCACGTACCGTTGACCCGTTGAATCAGGATGTTGCCCACGTCCACGTTCGCGGGCACGACCTTGACCCAGCAAATGGCCTCGGCAAGCGGCTCATTGCCGCCGTCTGTCTCGGTGTACTGGTCAGACCACCTATCCGCGCTATCCTTCACGTGAAGGATGATTTTGTACGGGCCGCCCGGAGTCGAAAATGTATAATCCCGGGGCCCGGGGTCAGTGACCTCCCAGGGTTCACCGTCAACGTCCCCAAAGTCCCAGCAATAGTACTCTATTTCGCCCGTCCCAGCAACCGACTCGGTACCCGTGAAGGTGACTTGGGTACCGACAGTTACCACTTTCGGGGACAACTCGTCGTGAAAGCTAGGATATATATGAGCTATTGGCCACGTCACATCCATGGCCGTGATGGTCTGGGACTCAGTGGTGAAGACGGTCCCGTCGCGGGCGTAGTCCAGCCGCAAGGTGTAGTCTCCCTGCTCGTCGGTGGAGAAGTTCGGATCCTTGCGGTGGGGATCAGAGAACGTCACGTTGCCGGGCCCACTGAACTTTGACCAAGTGTAGGAACCGCCCTCCCCATCCGACGGCGCGCTGTCCAACTGGAGCCAATCGCCGCAGTCCACACAGGCTGGAGAGTCGGGTTCGGTGATGGCTATGTTGAACACCGTGATGGTGGCAGAATCTGAGACTTTCTTGCCGCTGTAGCCGAGTTCGGCCTCGATGATGACGGTGTAGTCGCCCGGATCGACCCACTGGGCGGAGTCGTTCTTGCCATCCCAGGTGGTGGACTGCGAGCCGAAGTCGTCGTCCAGGGTGACGGTGCGCACCGTGCTGCCGCCGGCATTCTTGACGATCAGCCGGACGAGGCGGCGGAACGAAGCATCGCCGGGCTCGATGGTATAGTCGATATCAGCCGGCGTCGAACTCCCACAGGCCATGGAGCTATCGCAGTCGTCGATGGTTACCTCGACGACGTAGATGTCGGAGGTGGGCGAATAGGACGACTGAGCGTAGTCATCGTCCGTGACAGTCAGTTCCACCTTGACGTGCCCGTCGTGGAGAAGCTGTAGTCGTACACGGGGTCTTCGGTGTAGATGATGCAGTGCTGGAGCCATTGGTAGCCGGACTTTCTGAAGATCTCCCAGCAGTAGTACTCCACGTCACCGTCGGGATCGTACGAGTCGCTGCCGTCCAGAGTGATCTCGTCGCCAGGGGATGTATATATCTTCCAGTGTGTCTCACCGTGATAGATCTCGGCCACCGGCGGCTGGTTACAGGCATCGCAGACGCCCCAGTTGACCACAAAGAACATCGCAATCAGCAGATAGGTTAGGTTCCGTCCGTTCATTTTTGTCCTCCCTCACGCAGAGTGGCATACCGTTGCAGTCGGCTCGCGGGAACCGCCCCAGCAGACTTCCGGGCTCGAACCGGCAACAGTATCCTGACGCCAAGGCATGGATAGACCCCTAGCGCCCGAAGTATCGACGCACTTCTCACGGTGTCACCTTCTGATCTCGCAGAACAGGTTCGTCCTGCTCGCCTTCTCGTTATATCCCTACACCCGGATCATCTCCCGTCCGGGTCCCACACGCTTCCTTGCCTCCAAGTCGCTCATTCATTCCGCACTCTGCAAAAGTATACGCCGCAAACGCCTCCGCCTGCGCCAGTAATGGCGAAGACATCTGCTCTCCGTCTTCTGTGTTGTGCCCTGCCTGCTGTTCCTTGAACGCCTCCACCACGCCGGGACGATCCCGGAGTTCGTCAAGCTCGGGATCACCTCGCTTCCACTGGTCGGCGCAAAGCGCAAAGACACTGCACGCGGCTATGATCGCGCAACCACCCAGAATATGCAGCATCCTTGCCATAGGCTGTTCTACGCTTCGTCGTTCTGTTAGCTGCCTTGCTGGTTGGTACGAGCCGCTATTCCTGAATCACGTCTTCGTGCCAGTGATCCACCAGAATCATCAAGTCGGTGAAATCAACCTTGCAGTCGCCGTTGATGTCGCCGCCGATAACGGTCTCGCAGAGGGGTGCGCCGAAGTAGGATTTGCTGGCCTCGGCCGTGCCGCCGTAGACACCCATGTTGATGCGCCCACCATTAGGGAACGGCTCCAGCCCGATAGGACTGTACGGATCGCCCGCATCGAGGCAGGGGCTGGTCACCTCGTCGATGACCCACCCTTCGCTGACCGGGTCCCATCGTCCGGCTTGGCTCTTGAGGTGATAATCGCCATCTGTCCAGAAGTCATCGTTCGGATCGTCCGGTCCCGGCGCGCCGGGATTCGCGTCCCAATAGCCCGGATCGGTGAACAGCGGGGCGACGTCAATATTGCCCTCTCCCGGCCAGCCGCCTTGAACATTGCTGTAGGCCACGTTCATTTGTGTTTGCTCAATGACAGCAATTTCATCGCCGCCATCCCACAGAATCGCACTTGTGATGGTCGCCGAGGGTACGTCCCACCCTTCATACCACGGCCCCAGACACGCAACAGCTCTTCCGGTCGGAGCAACATTAGCGAAGAGAGTACAGAGAGCCATATCGGGACCTCTCCCGCGGAAACAAACCACGCCGCCTGCTTCCCCGGCCTTATTGCAGATGAAGCGGCAGTTCGCTATGCTCGCAGTGTCGTCGACAAACATATACACAAACATGGCGCCGCCAGTCGCAGCGACGTTCCTCACAAAAGTGCATCCCTCTATGACAGACGGAGCCCCCAGCGCGATGCATACGGCACCGCCGCTATTCTGGGCATAGTTATCCACAAAGACACACCTTCGGACAATGAACCTGCAGTCTCCGAACCCACCACTGCGCAGGAGAACGGTGCCCGTCGCCCCCCCCGATAACGCGGCGTTACGCAGGAACGCGCAGTTGACGAACTCAGGACCCGCTCTTCCGACATAGACAGCACCGCCCGTATCGGCAGAGTTGCACATGAACGTGCAATTACGTATGGATGGGCAGCAGGGTGATGGCAGATACAATCCGCCGCCGTCTTCAACATGACGCCCGGGTCCGATCGCGTTGCCAGAGGCGATCGTGAGCCCGTCCAGGACGGCAGACCGAGAGCAGGATACAGCTGTCACGATATGGTAGCTGTTTTCGGCCCGCGCGGACTCTGTCAGCAGGTCACAGGGATCGATAACGGCGATGTCGTCGCCCGCCAGATCGCCGCTGAGGATGGTCTCGTGTAAGACGATATCCCTGGCGTTCGGCTCCGCTGCACTGACACCAGCAAAGCCACCGCTGATGACCACATTGTCAGGCAGATAGAAGGTCGCCTCTCGATCCGCCGTGCCATCGGGATGGGCTGCGCTTTGATCGGGCCGGTAGATGCCCTGCGCAACGCGGATTTCCACCGGTTGCTGCGCGTTGTTTGCGTCAGCCAGGGCGTCCTGGAGATAACCATAGGCATCGATCCAAGACGAACCATCATGACTACCCCCGGCGGCGGCATCGACATAGATGGTTCGGACAGGATCCGCCGCGCCTGCCATGGCGAGTGTAGATACCACGCACACCACCATTGCCAGAGATAGAGCCTGCTCTAATGAGTTCGATTTCTCTCTCGCTGTCATAACGCCTCCCACATTCACTCCCCCGTTTTGATTTTCCGGCGCTTGCGTGTCAATACGCCAACTCTTCCTCAGGCCATGTATTCGCGCAAACAGGCACTTCGGCATCAGCGCGTGCTGAACTGCCTGAGCACAATCAAGGTGTCAAGTCCGCTCTCACCGATGCTCGATCTCGGCGCTCAATATGTTTCGGCTACAACGACTCCTTCTCATATTATGATACATGTATGTCAACAAGAATGCAAGGAATTCTCTTCCCGATTCTCGGACCAACAGATCCTCTGTTGGCCTCTTCTCCAGAACTCGGCGTAGAGCCACCCTCCTATTCCGGCAGTCTGGCGCTTTTGCGGCTCACCGCTGCAATTCGGGCTTCCAACTGCGGCGACGCGCGGAAATTGCGAACTAGGCGTTCCCTAGCCCTCTCAGGCATCCCCGGGCACAACCGCTTTATCGCGGCTCGCTTGGCCTGGGCTGGCATCACCGAGCCTAGCAACTCAACTACGGCTGGGAGCGTCCGCCCCACGTGGGGCCGGGGAAGACAGGTCTGACCGGCATCATGGAATACGAGATAACATGCGCTGCGGCCCAGCATCTTTCGAAAGTGATTGAGATCTCCCTCGACGGACTGCAGAACACTCTCCCGGTCATGGGCTGCCCTCATCGACATAGGGGGCAGCCAGCAGGGGATTGTCAGACCTTCTGTCGTTGCAACATGGAGGATCTTGGGCGATTTCTCGTCTCGTCTCGCCCCAGCGACCAGGGGAAGGCTGGTAATTGCCTGGGCTATCATGTCGACAGCCTGTTCGTGGGGATAACGGCCATACAGATAAGCCTGCTTGCGGCCAAGGTACTGCCCGACGATATCATCGAACCATGATGTTTCGCTATCTATCTCCGGGGGGATCGATACGTCGGCGTCTCCTGATGGCACGTCGAGCGGCCACTCGCGCGGAGGACTGAGCAGTTCACCGTTCAGGAATACGCCCAAGCCCCTGCGCCGGAGCACGTAGGGAGCCTCCATGTACTGCCCATCGAGGAAGAAAAAGCCGCTCGTAACCGAAACCGGCTCACCAATGCCAAACTCCTCGATTCTGAGCAGTTCCTCGGCCTGTTGAGTCATTGTACTCACCAACTGTGATGCTGGCCGGAAGTTGTCCACCAGTGGCCCAATGTCAATGTGGAGGTGCCAGTTGTAGTCGCGCAGTCCTTCTAGCTTCTCGTCGCGTGAGACATCCGAGGTAAGCAGCTCCACCGCCTCCGGTAGCTTATAGCCTATGGTGTACGGATGGAGCTTGACATGCCCGCCCTTGCTGGAGAAGAGGTAGCCATAACCTCGGCTCAAGTATTTCTCGTAGATGCCCCGAGTTGCCTCCAGGGCGCGGTAGAGTCGCTGCCGCTCTTGAGGGGAGAGTCGTGAAATCGGCGTATCCGGTGTCAAGATGGGGGTCTCCATGTGGCGGCGTGGACGCTGTATCTCACGGTCGTTCACATACAGGGCCAGACCTCGTCGCGAGACAACATAGGGGGACGCAAGGTACTGCCCATCCACGAACACGACGCCCTTGTCGATGGGTTTTCCTTCGGTGACACCGAACTCGCCTGTGTATGCGTCCTGGGCCATGCCCGTCTCAGTACAGAACAGAATCGTAAAGGCAAGTGGCACTATGAGTACGTTCGTTCGCTTCATTGCCATACTCCTTCAGAGCAATATTGAGCTGCCTTCGTTAGAACTGCCATGACACGTCATCTCCGTTGTCAGCTACGCGGTTGCCGTCCATGTCCTTGCCCCCACCGGTGCATTCTCCAGCGTCCGCCGTGACGCTGCCATGACCGCTGGCATTCTCGA
>CAYNQP010000099.1:0-9989 GCA_964399325.1 uncultured Pirellulales bacterium | reverse complement strand
CCGATGTAGGTCCGGCCCTTCTCGGCGATCCGAACCGTGGCCTCGCCGAGTGCTTCCTTGCCGCCCGTAACCGCGCGGATCGAGTAGCTCTCCACCTTGGGCGACAGGCCCGTGGCCCCGCGAATCGCCTCGTAGGCGGCGTCGACCGGCCCGTCACCACACGCGGCGGCCTGCCTGGCTTGTCCGCCAACCTTCATCCGGACGCTGGCGGTCGGCAGTGTCCCCGTCCCGGAGGCCACGTGCAGATAGTCCAGATGGTAGATGTGCTCGACCACGCGAATCTCGTCGTTGATAATGGCCGCGACGTCCTCGTCGAAGACCTCCTTCTTCTTGTCGGCGATCTCGACGAACCGGGCGTACGCCTGCTCGAGCTCGGCTTCCGTGAGCTTGTAGCCAAGCTGCCGGCAGCGATCCGCGAAACCATGCCGGCCTGCGTGGCGGCCGAGCACCATGCGCGACCCGCCCAGTCCGATCGTCTCCGGCGTCATGATCTCGTAGGTGCTGCGCTCCTTGAGGATGCCGTCCACGTGAATGCCCGACTCGTGCGCGAACGCGTTGGCGCCGACGATGGCCTTGTTCGGCTGAATCACGAACCCGGTCAACTGCGAGACGAGCTGGCTCGTGCGATAGATCTCTCTCGTGTTGACGCCCATGGCCAGCGACACCGGCGCGGCGAAGAAGCTGGCCCGCGTGTGGATCGCCATGACGATCTCTTCGAGGGCCGCGTTGCCCGCCCGCTCGCCAAGTCCGTTGACGGCGCACTCGACCTGCCGGGCCCCGTTGCGCACGCCGGCCAGCGAGTTCGCCACCGCCATGCCGAGGTCGTTGTGACAGTGCGTACTGAGGATGCACTTCTCGACGCCGGGGACATCGCTCTTGAGCGTAGCGATGAGTTGGCCGTACTCGAACGGGAGCATGTAGCCGACCGTATCCGGGATGTTCAGGGTCGTCGCGCCGGCCTCGATCACCGCCGTGAGGATTTCGATGAGGAATGGAATCTCACTGCGGCCGGCGTCTTCGGGCGAAAACTCCACGTCGTCGGTGAACTGCCGGGCGCACTTGACGGCCGCGACCGCCATCTTCACGACCTCATCGGGCTTCTTATTGAGCTTGTGCTTCATGTGGATCGGCGAGGTCGCGATAAACGTATGGATGCGCTTATGCGCCGCCGGTGCCAGGGCCTTGCCCGCCGCCTCGATATCGACGTCCTTGGCGCGCGCAAGTCCTGTAATGACCGGGCCTTGCACCTGCTCGGCCACCAGCCGGGTCGCCTCGAACTGCGCGGGCGAAGAGACCGGGAAGCCCGCCTCGATGATATCCACGCCCAGCACCGCGAGCTGCCGGGCGATTTCGAGCTTCTGCGGGATCGTCAGTGACGCGCCGGGCGATTGCTCGCCGTCGCGCAACGTCGTGTCGAAAATGAATACTCTGTCTTCAGGCATCGTTATCTCTCCAAAAGGCCGCCGTTTGTAGGGGCGAATAACCATTCGCCTCGTTTCATGTCCGGTTGGCCGACGCGACTCGGCCAAGGGCGAATGATTGTTCGCCCCTACCGGCACACTACAAACGCGACGAACGAGTCATTATGCCGCAAATGGGGCCGAAAAGCTACGGTTTGCGTAAGATTAGGGACTGCAATGAGTTGTGGTGTTTCTCTTTTTTGCGCCTTACCGGCGCAGGATCAGGGCGCAAAGGCCGTTGCGGCCAATGAGGATCGAACAAATTATGCACCTGTCACCCATAGATTTATAGAGTATACCTATCGGCCAGCCAAACGCAAGCCTTTTCCGGAAAATTCCGCAATCCTCTGCGGGGTATGGGGTGACCGATGATTGATGGCTCTGTCTTTCAGTACGCGGCTTTCCAGGCGTCGAGGGTGTCGAGCAGGGCGGCGGAGGCGGCGGTTTGGGATTGGGTCGGCAACGGGCCGACAGGGATGGTTAGGGTCATGGAGGACTTGCCGGCGCGGCGCCAGAACCAGTTCTGGCGGGAAGGGGTCAGCCGGCCGTCCACGATCATGCTGCCGGCCATCGTGGCCATGACGGTAGGGTCGGGGTTGCGCAGCACGCTGGATGCCGTCATCGACAACGTGAAAACGACCTGAGCCTCCTTGATCTTGCTGAAATCGAAGTCGCGCTGCACGCTGCGATAGAGAACAATGTCGATCCACGCGCCGTCCGCGTCCCGGCCGGTTTCGAGCCGAACGGGCAGCTTATCGAACTGTGCGGCGTGGACGCAGAACTTGCCCTCGATCCGCCCCGAGGTGAACTCCATCGGCTTACCGACGTCAACCTTCTCGGGCAGCTTCAGGTCGTCGAGCGCCCCCTCGAACTGCAAGCGCACACGCAGATCCTGGCCCCGGATCGTCGCATTCTGGATGCGGTCGAGCGAGATGTGCATATCGCCCCGGTCCGTGGCGAAGACGACCGCCCCCAGCACGTCCGCTCCGTCCTGGATCGTGTAAAGGCTGGCGGAGGCATAATCGTAGTCGTCGTGCAGGCAGCGCAGGCGTAGCGCGGCCACGCCGGCCGGCGCGTTCCAGTACGCCACGAGCGGCCGCCGCTGGTTCCACAGGTCGCCGATATTGACCGAGCCCAGCGTGAAGTCCGGGTGCAGGTACGTCGTGCCGATCACGTCGTGCTGCTCGCTCGGGTTGAGGACGAAGGCCTCGGTCTCCTCGCGGGGCGTTCTCAAGTCGGTGAACTGATCGAAAAGATCGGCCGGACACGCCACGGGAATGCGGTGTGCGTCGAGTGACTCGTACGTCCGCGCCTCGCCTATGAGGCTCACCTTGCCGCCGGTGCCGCGCTGGATGAAGGCCAGCACGCTGCTGGGCAGGAGCGTCGCGTAGCACCGGCTGTGCGGTCCGGCCCACTGCTTTGTCGGTGCGTGGAAATGCCGGGCCAGGTGCTTCCAGGCAAACGCATTGAGCTCCTGGATGAGTATCCGCGAGTCGGCGTCTTTGACGTGCCCGAGCATACGCGTCAGCTCGTTGATGGCCACGACGGTGTAGGTCGGGCTGTTGTACTCGCTGAACGAGCCTTTCTCCAGCGTGTAGTCGTAGAAGCGGCGTAGGCGTTGCCGGCCGTAATCGAACAGCTCGCGCTCGCCGAACTGCTCGCCCGCCACGAGCGTGACGTAGGCGCCCATGATGGCGATATTGGTGTAGCCCGGCCCGACGTTACGCTTCTTGATGGCGCGGGCCGCATGCAGGATCGACTGCCTGACCTCGTCTTGGAGTTCGGCCGGCAGCCGGCTGCTATGGTCGATGGCCACCTGCAGAAGCTGTGTGCCGCAGAAGTCCGCCCAGTTCCAGTCCGGCGGCGACATCTGCTCCAGCGGCTCCTCCAGAAACCAGGGCCAGACGCCGTAGGTATTGCTGTCCGGGTCCTTATCCTGCAGCGCGATAACGCGCCCGAGGCTTTCCACTGCTCGCTCCAGTCGGTCATCCTCGCCCGAATCCAGCAGCGCCACGGCGTACTCAAGCGACTCGCGCGTCCGATGCACCTCCCCGCCCGTCAGCGTCGTATGATACCCCGGCGACGAGAACGCCGCCCGCAGCATCTTCGCCGCCTCGTCGTAACTCGCATCCTGTTCCGCCAGCGCGCTGGCAAACCCCTCCCGCCGCGCCGCCGTCGCCAAGCCATCCCCCCCCAACCCCGACGTGGACAACGCCACAACCATCAACCCAGCCAATACGATCTGTCGGCGGCACATCATGCAGGTCACTCCTTCTATTGTTCTCCGAAGAGATTCACCCCCACCATCATAAACCACCGCGCCCCCATTATCCAGCTCTTGGCTCGAATGAAGCTCCGGGGGTGGATTATAGGCAGATCGGATGTGAAGGTGATTGGTCGGGCGAAGTGTTCTATATTGTCTCACGCAGAGACGCCGGGACGCAGAGGTTGGACACCATCGCCCCCACGCAGAGATTCTGTGTAACCTCTTACGCCGTCTTGCGAAGGGAACGAACAGCGATAAGGTCGCTGTCGCCGACGTGGCGAACGTCGCTTTCGTTCAACGTAACCAGGGCTTCCGTTTTGCCGGCCGCCGTCACAAACTCGACCTCCAGCCCGTCCGGCGGATAGACCTGCACCACGGCCCCGAGGTCTCCCTTCTTCAGTCCAGACTCCGGCACATCTCTATTCAGGACCACCGTATCTAAGGTCTTGAATCTCATCGGCTCTCTCCAGGATACGCGGTGACGAATCGAGGAACCTCCTCTCGCCACCAGGCACCAATGGTGTACGATGCACTCTGAGGCTGTTTCGCAGACTACCACGACCGGGCATCGGCCTCAAGCGGATTCCTGCCGTCACGTGCTGAGAAACCGCATGGACAGAATCTGCCCATCCAAACACAGTCGCTACGCAACTGGCGTCTGAACAAAACTCTTGCCGCGAACGTTGTTCTGCGGGTACTATCGGGACCTAGGCTACTGTGGTGGGTTCGAGAGAAGATGAAAGGAGTTGGACCACGCGCAAAGTCAAAGGCTGTCAGCAGGCGCATGCGGCGCGTCCGCCGACATGACACCGCCCCAGAGATGGGCGTGCGGTCTTGTCTTCATCGACTTGGGCTCCGTTATCGTGTCCATGTCCGCCCCGTAACCGGGTGCTTGGCCAGACCGGACATAGTGTTCACGAGAGCTCGTGTCGTCGTCTTCGTCGATGGCTGCTTCTGGCACGCGTGTCCCAAGCATGCTAGTTGGCCCAAGACGAACAAGGAATGGTGGAGAAGGAAGATATTGGCTAACGTGAAACGTGACCGGAAACATGATGCCGAACTTCGCGGGGCTGGATGGACAGTCGTCCGGATTTGGGAGCATGAAGCGCCTGACAGTGCAGCAAGAAGGATTCGATCAATTGTTCTTCGACAGATAATGAGATGACGATCAAAGCTGCGCAAATGAACACGACTCGACCGCTTGAAGCGGTGGAACTCTTCAGTGGCATAGGTGGTTTCCGCCTTGCGTGTGAGCGCCTGGGCATCAAGACCGTGTGGGCTAATGATATAGATCCTCTCAGTTGCGCCATCTATAGGAACGTTTTTGGCGCGTACGCGCTCAAGAAGGGGGACATCCGGGAACTTGGCGCTTGCATCCCTCGGCACGATCTCCTCACCGCTGGTTTTCCTTGCCAGCCTTTCAGCAGTGCCGGCAAGAAGCAAGGCGTTCGAGACTCTCGGGGCACTCTCTTCCAGGAAATCGTGCGGATTCTTAGAAACCATTCGCCCCGGTGGTTTGTTTTGGAGAATGTGAAGCGCCTTTTGACGATGGAACAAGGGGACCATTTTGCGACCATCCTGCTTGCGCTATCTGAACTCGACTATTTCGTAGAATGGCGCCTTCTGAATGCAACATTCTTCGGCCTTCCTCAGAACCGCCAACGCGTTGTGATTGCCGGTACTCGCATGTCAGACACCGGCTCAGCGGCGATCTCCCTGGCCACGATCGATGATCTGGCCAACGTGATTCGCCATGATCTCTCTGGGCTTCAGGACTGCGAGGCTTGGCGTGACCTAAGCACGCACAAGAAGAAGTTTCCAAGTTGGGGCCTCTCCTTCAGAGGGAGATTCTATTGCTGTGATCTTGAGACTTTCTCAGAGGCGCAGGATTTGGCGTCACTTACGTCTATGCTGGAGGTGAATCCACCATCTGGTTTCTTCATGGATGAGACAACCAACCACAGGATAAAGGGGAGCGTCTTCGTCAATCGGCTCGTCGACGGGGTTCGCATTTTGTATAACCAGAATGGTGGTGCGCGCATGGGTTACACCGTCTTTGGCACGGATGGCATCGCGCCGACGCTGACAGCGTCCCATAGCCGACACTATGAGCGCTACAAAGTCGGCTCGCGATACCGTCGGCTGACCAATAAGGAATACGCCAGGTTGCAGGGTTTTCCAGACGATCACTGTTCGATTGCGTCTGCCTTCAATCAGTATATTCTCTACGGAAACGCCGTTCCTCCACCGCTCGCCGAATGGGCGATCTCACAGGTTGTACTTGAGCGAGGCCTTTCCCTCTGCACAATTGAACCAGTAGCATACACACAAATGAGCTTGGGCCTATGAACACAGCGCGAGAAGTGAGAGACGATATCCGCGTCCGACTCGGCGATATTGTAACGGCCGTAAACGCTGCTCTCAAAGGTGGTAAAGCACTTACGGAACTGAAGCCAACCCTCAAGCGGTTGGGTCGTGGGGGAAAGATGCCGCATTGGTATGGGACGCTCAAGCGAAACGGCACTCTACCCAACTTAGATGGAAAGAGTCTCGGTAGTGTTCTTGAAATGGTGTTTGTGGCAGTCCTAGAACAAAGGTTCTACTACGATACCCCGCTGATGCCTCTCCGCATAAATCCAGCCCGCGGAGTTGACATACCCACCCTCCAGCTTGGCGTGAAATCGCCGTCAGAGAACTATTGTACTAGCGAGCCTTTCTTCTCGGCCTACGAGCGTGTCCTGGGAAATGCGCATGACGCTGTGATTCTGCTCACGGACTACCAGACTCGCAAGAAATCTCCCCCACTGCGCATTCAGATCATCAGGCATGCCTATCTGAGGGGTAGTCAAATCGCGGACAAGAACCTATGTGCGGTTGCCAAGAAGCATCGGGAGAACCTGCTTCGCAACCATATTTCGGAATTGAAGAAGATCATTCGCTTTCTTGCCTACATCAACCAAAGCGACTGGGAAGCAAAGGCGATATTGGAACTCCTGTCTGGCCAGAGCAGCGATTCCGCCATCGAGAAGGAAGTTGCGGAGTTGGTCCGCAGCTTTGCAGAGACAAATGCCGACAAAGAGAGCAAGTCGAAGGAGCCAATCTCTGATGACTGTCTTACGCACCTCAAGGCTATTCTAGACGTATCCCCTCGATGGGTCTCAGTCACAAACGCCGCTGATAACTGGGTGATCGAAACTCAGAAGGATTTTGCCCGCTACCCCAATGACACCGAGTGGGAGAGATTCATAAGCAGTCCTTTGGATGGCGTGATCGGGATGTCCTACGCCCTCCAATGGCGCTACAACTTTGGACCTTTCTTTCGTGACAATGCCAGAAAAGGGAGAGACTGCTCGGACGTTGAATAGCTGTATGCAATTCTCCAACAGAACTGGAGCGACCGGCTGGTTGCCCCCAGGGACCATGCCCATTCTTGGACTCACCGCTTCGCTGTCGCTATCCATTCGTGTTCGTCGGAGTCTCCTCCTACATTATCGGCATGCGAGCCGGGAGACCTGAGGGGCGAGGCGGGAAGGATTATCTATAGGGATTTCCGGCTTCCGACGGGGGCTTCGGCGGAACAATGGGTAATCAGCCCGGCAGGGAGTGGGGAAATGGGACTCCTGCTGTGCTTCTTTCTCAGGATTTGACTTGACGCCCTACATGGACATTTGTATAGTGGACAACTAACACAACTCGATATCAACGTGGAAGCATGGGGAATCGATCAGCGACGATCAAGTAAGGCGTTTGCGTCGCCAGTTTCAGGTTTGAAGTTTCAAGGGTTAAGTGAGGAGATTCTGGTGCCTGGCCTTCAAACTTCCAACTTAACACTTCAAACTCCGCCCCCGGCCCCGCCGACCGGTCGCCATGCCCCGTTGCGAGTGCGCCAAACAAAGCCAATTTACCCCCTTTGGGGGAAGCTCGAAGCACGAATATCGAAATGCGAGACAAGCACAAAATGCGAATGTCGAAATGGAAAACAAACCCACTTTCGCGGTTTCCAGGGTTGAAAATGAGGGTCGGGATGAAAAACAAAGCCAATCCGCCTGCTTCGCAGGCCAAATCCGAAGCACGAAACCCGAAATCCGAAACAAGCTCAAAGCACGAAAACAGAAGAGTTCGAAATGGTGCCGCTTCGTGGTGCCAGCGTTTGGGATTTGGGCATTTTGGCCTTGTTTCGATCTTCGAGATTCGGATTTCGAGCTTGGCCCCCGGGGTCGGTGTGCCAAACAAAGCCAATCGGGCGCTGCGGGGCCGCTGGATTGATTGAGGATTATTGATGATTGATTATTGGGACAGACGGGCCAGGGAGGCTGGAAAAGTCAGGGCAAACGCGCCAAACAAAGCCAATTTCGGGGGGACTTCGTGTAAAACGAAGCCGATTTGGCGCGTTCTCAGGGCTGAAAGCGGGGTCGGAATGCAAAACAAAGCCAATTTCCCCCTTTTGGGGGAGGCGCCAAGCAGGACAGGTTCTGGAATTCGGTCATTGGAACTTGTTTCGAGTTTCGATATTCGAGTGTCGAGTTTGGCATCCCGCGCGAGGCATACGCGGGGTGTGTTATGGTATAATAGCACTATCTTGCTGCTGTGTAAGGTGACGCGATGGTTGAGAAGGCTGGATTGGACGGACTGCTGACCGCTGAGAGGTTCAAGCGGATTGCGGGGCCGTTCCGCGCGCATTTTCAGCTTGGGCTGGAGACTACGGACACCGACGGCACGGATGTCGAGGGGCTCTGCTGCGCGGATTGCCTGCCGCGATTCTGCGGGCTCGTGCAAGGCGACGTGGAAGGGCGGCGGCGGTGCGTGGCGGAGCGGCGGCGGGGGGTGGAGATCGCCTCCGAGACGGGCCAGTCGTTCATCACGATCTGCCACGCCGGACTGGTGCTGGTCTGCGTGCCGGTCGTGGATAAGGACACGATCCACGGCGGGATGTTCTTCGGCAAGTGCTTGTGGGAGCCGGTGACACCCAGCCTGGTGCGGGACGTCGAGACGCGCTTGGGCGGTCTGGAGATCGAGCGCCGGGCGATCGTAGCCGGTCTTGCGGCGCTGCCGATCGTGCGCGGGCGACAGATTCACAATGCGGCCGAGTTCCTGTTCGATCTGCTGTACGAGGTCGGCGGGTTCGACGCGCGGGCGATGCGCTGGCGCCGCCAGCGGTCGAAGCAGCAGTCGGAGCTGGGCGAGTTCATCCAGGAGCGCAAGAAGCTCGGCGCGGAGTGGCAATACCCGTTGGAAAGCGAGCGGGCCTTGCTGCAGAAGGTCAAGATCGGCGACCGGACCGGGGCCAAGGAGATCCTCAACTCGATCCTCGGCACGATCCTGTTCAAGGACATCGGCGACTTGGGCATCCTCAAGGCGCGGCTGCTGGAGCTGGTCAGCGTGCTGAGCCGGGCGGCCGTGGAGGGCGGCGTCAATATCGACACGATGCTGGAGAGGAATCTGACGTATGTGAACAAGGTAATGGCGATCGACAACCAAGAGGACCTGTGTGCATGGATCAGTGCGGCGTTGAACGAGTTCATCGAGCTGGTGTACACGTCGCAGGACGGGCGCAAGATGAGCCAGATCCGTCCGGCGATCAACTACATCGAGGCCAACTACGACAAGCCGGTGACGCTGGCGGAGATCGCCCGCGCGTCGCACCTGAGTGCGTCACGGCTGGCCCACTTGTTCAAGGAGCAGATGGGAATCACGGCGATCGATTATGTCACCAGCGTGCGCATCGAGGAGGCCAAGCATCTGCTGCTGGCCACGGCGCAGAGTTGCACGGAGATTTGCTTCGAGGTGGGGTACAACAATCAGAGCTATTTCACGCGGACGTTCAAATCGGTGGTGGGAGTGACACCCCGGCAGTTCCGGGCGCAGAACCAGCGCAAGGGGGCCTTCGCCGAGGAGACGCAAGCCCGCGGCGGTGGGTGAGCCCCGACGTCCACGTCAATAGACGTCCAAGTGTCTGATCGATTCGACGAAGTTCGCGTAGTCAATCGACTTGACGATGTAGCCTTTGGCGTCGAACTCGTAGCTCTTCTCGATGTCCCTGGCGTTGGTGGAGGTCGTCAAGACCACGACGGGAATGTCTCGGAACCGGTTGTCCGCGTGCTTGATTTCGAGAAACTCCAGTCCGTTCATGCGGGGCATGTTCAGATCCAGCAGAATAAGACCCGGTGTGTCGCCGACAAGGGCGCGCAGGTAGCTCAGGGCCTCCTCGCCGTTGATCTGATGGACGACCAGCCGGGTGCTGCCCAGGTCCCTGAGGGCGCGCC